>JBGUME010000306.1:0-2116 GCA_045116695.1 Anaerovoracaceae bacterium
TGAAGTGTACCCCGTTTTGTAGAGTACGACTTTAAAATATTGCTTGGCTCCTTGCCTGCTTGTAGTATTCGGCAGGAGTCAGATAGCCATTGGCAGCATGAGGCCTCAGGTTCGTGTAGAATGACCAGACATACTCATAGACAGCAGATCTTGCTTCGTCGAGCGTGTCATAAGTCCTGTCTACAAACTCCAGCTTCATTTTGCCCCAGAAGCTCTCCATGGGAGCATTATCCCAGCAGTCGCCTTTGCGGCTCATGCTGCTGAGCATGTCGCTTGAGCTTATGAGCTCCTGGTATTCGCTCGATGAATAGGTCGAGCCTCGATCAGAGTGCAATATGCAGCCGTTGCCTCCGTGGCCGCGTCTGCGCATGTCTCTGAATGCTGTGGATACAAGTTTTGTGTCGTTTCTTGGTCCGGTAGCCATCCCGACAGGGATCCTGCCGCAAAGATCGAGAATGCCGGCTACATACAGCCATCCTTCCTTAGTGCGGATGCCTGTAGTGTCGCTGACCATCTTCTGGTCAGGGCCGGTAACACTGAAGTCACGCTTTAGAAGATTTTCTTTGATGTTGTTGCCGTCACCGGGTTCAGTGAATGAGTTGTACTCCTTGCAAACCCTGGAGTACAGGCAGTATTCGCTCATAAGGCGCGCCACTCGCTTATGATTGATCAGCCGCCCGCGGGATCTCATGATCGATGTGATCTTGCGGCTCCCGAACACACGGCGGCTTGCATAGAATATCTCAGCGATCTCTTCGATCAGAACCAGATCTTCTTCTGCGCGTTTAGATGGCTTCCGTGACAGCCAGCGGTAGTATCCGCTCTCGGATACACCCAGTACTCTGGCCATCCTTGCTATTGAGTATTCATCACGGTGTTTCCGCATGAATACGAATGCTGTCACAGGTCGCTTTTTGCAAAGAAGGCCATCGCTTTTTTTAGGATCTCGAGTTCCTCTTTGAGGTCATCGTTTTCCTTCATGAGTGAGAGAAGTCGCTTTTCATTCTCAAGCTTCAAAGCATCAGGATCAAAAGCGTTGTCTCCATACAGACGATACTTGCGGTACCAGTCTGAAACTGTTGAGCCGGTCACACCGTACTCAGCTCCAAGCTGCTTGAATGTCTTTTCAGGATGCTCATCCTTCATCTTGCAGATATGGAGCTTAAATGGAGCATCATACATAGCACACCTCCGTTTCTTGAGTGCATTGTAGCATACTATGCTACCTCACTCTACAAAACGGGGTACGGCTCAATTTAGCTTGAACGATACAAGATTTCCTTCAATACTCATTCCTTACCTTCTCCAAATCTTGACAATATACATGCATTTTGAAGCAACATACAACCTTTGAATGTTGCCTGGCATGCCAGAACAGTTTGAATGGTCATCTTGCAGCAATTAATTGTTGTTCAAGCCCTCTGAGTTATAACGTATAGAAGTTTTTACCGGAACAGATCGACTGAGAGACGGTTTTTGTGGATGTCGATGCCTACAGCTCCGGATAAATCGGTGCGGAAGACCTGGATGCCTCGTTCTTCGAGCCTGTCGAGTGTCTGTTGGTGCGGATGCCCGTAGAAGTTGTTGCGTCCGCATTGAATAACGGCGATTTCCGGCCTTGCTGCGTCAAGAAATGCTTCGCTGGAGCTGGACTTGCTGCCGTGATGCGCTACTTTCAGGATGTCGCATTTGAGTGTGTCAGTGCCCTGATAGTATTCAATCATTTCCTGTTCATCTGCTTCGAGGAGATCGCCGGTCACCATTACTTTTATGTCTTTGTAATGGATCATGTAGACAGTGTTGTGCTCGTTAGGGTCATCCGCGGCAATTGGCTCATCGGATACCTCTATCGGCCAGATCGTTTCTATGCTTACGTCATCGGAAATGTCTATTTTTGTGTCCGGCCCGATGTATAGAATCTTCATATCTGGATTTACCGTCTGTTCCTTTTGCGGGTTTTCATAGGAGCTGGCATTGTATTCATTTGAAATGCTGTTCTGGGAATCAACCGGGAAGCTGGCTCTGTAGTCGGCCGGGACTCCGATAGCGCCGACGGGAAAGATCTCGGAAAGCTCTTCTATGCCCTTGTAGTGATCGGCATGTAGATGCGTGACAA
>JBGUME010000307.1:0-5212 GCA_045116695.1 Anaerovoracaceae bacterium
GGGTGCTTTTAGATTGACCGCATAGGCGCTTAGTTGATAAAATTAAAAAGTATTCTTTATTAGAATAGTTTTATATGTTATCGCTGAACTTTTGCAATTATTGGAGAGCAATATAGGAGGTAAAACTTTTGAAGAAAAAACTCAAAAGAACAGTTGCTCTGTTGACAGTGCTGGCGATGTCCGTACTGCTTCTGGCAGGCTGCGGCGGGTCCTCCGGCGGTGAAGAAGCCCCTTCGGGAAACACCAATGGAATCACGGTCTTCAACTCAAAGATGGAGATCCAGGATCAGCTGCTCCAGATGGCAGAAAAGTATGAGGCAGAGACAGGTGTCCACGTAGAGGTTTATTACTCAAGTGACACGGTCTCGGCTCATATGGCAACAAGGTACGCATCGAACAACCCGTACACACTGTCGATGGTAGACGCCAAGGATATCTATTCCCTGGCTGAAGAGCACGCTATTCCTCTCGATGATGAGGAATGGGTAAAAGACACGGGTTATGCGATCAGTATTGGCGGTCATGTATACGGATTCCCTGTTTGCGTAGAAGCAAGGGGCATTATTTACAACGCCGACGCGATCAAGAAAGTTACAGGTAAGGACTTTGATCCGGAGCAGTACAAGACACTGACAGCGTGGAAGGGACTGATCGAAGAACTCAAGAAGGGCGGAATGGAATCGCCTACGGGAGTTATGAAAGAGGACTGGTCGCTCGGAGCCCACTATCTTGCTCAGGTCTACGAAGAACAGGACGATCCTGACGCATTCCTTATGGATCTCAGCGCAGGAAAAGTCAAACTCATGGAGAATGAGAAGTTCAATTCCCTCATGGACACATTCGATGTTCTGATGGAAAACAACTACGCCAAGGCAAGCGCCATCTCTGCAGAGCGTGAGATCTCCGAGAAGAAGCTGGCAGAAGGCGAGATCGCGTTCATGTTCGGCGGTAACTGGGACTGGTCGCAGATCAACCAGTTTGACTACACAGAGAACATGGGCATGATGCCTGTTCCTCAGGATCTTGATGACGGAATGAACGAGATGCTGGTTGGCGGAGGATCGAAGTACTTCTTCATCGACAATTCCTCCAACACATCGGAAGAACAGAGACAGCAGGCCAAGGATTTCCTCAACTGGCTTATCTACAACGAGAATGGACAGTCATTCCTCGTTAACGACTGCGCTCTTGTTCCTGCGTTCTCGAACATCGAACTGCCAATCAGCGATCCGCTTGGCGCTTCGGTAAGCAAGTACACCAACGCCGGCAAGTTGATCCCTAACTACAACTACATGCCTGACGATCACTACGCTATCCTCGGAGCCATGTTCCAGAAGTATCTGGCCGGCATCAGCGATCGCGAAGGATTCGCCAAAGACGTTGAGACGTACTGGCACACAAAGACTCTGACAAGCCACTCAGAATAGGAAAGGAGGACTGAATAATGGAAAGAAACACAATGGCTTATAAGTCAAAACAATTCCTTATGTTTGCAGGTCCGGCTCTCATCCTGTTCTGCATGGTCATCATCATTCCGTTCATCTACGGACTGTTCCTGACCTTCACCAGCTGGGACGGAGTCAGTGCTGAAAAGCCTTTCGTAGGCTTCGCAAACTATGTATCCGCTTTTAAAGACGCGTATTTCTGGTCGGCGATCGGCAGAACGATCATCTACTCGGCGTTCGCCGTGGTATTCGTCAACGTCGTCGCTTTCCTGCTCGCTTACATGGTAACGAGCGGTGTAAAGGGCCAGAACTTCTTCCGTGCCGGATTCTTCATTCCTAACCTGATCGGCGGAATCGTACTTGGTTATGTCTGGAAGTTCGTCTTCAACCGCGCGTTCGTAGCTATCGGAGAGGCGATTTCCGGAGGGACGGTGCCGTCTCTGCTATCTACGACCGGAGGTGCGATGTTCTGCCTGATACTGGTATCAGTCTGGCAATACGCGGGCTACATGATGCTGATTTATGTAGCCGGATTCATGAGCGTATCCGACAGTCTCAAGGAAGCGGCCATGATCGACGGCTGCACTCCTTCACAGGCGATGCGCAATGTGACGATCCCTCTGATGAGGACGTCATTCACAACCTGTATCTTCCTGAGCATTACGAGATGCTTCGTAGTGTACGATGTCAACCTGTCATTGACAAAGGGCGAGCCGTTCTTCAGTTCCGTAATGGCAGCCATGCACGTATACAACAAAGCGTTCACGTATAAGGATTACGGCACAGGCCAGGCTGAAGCTCTCATCCTGTTCATCGTCTGCGCGATAATCGGAATCACTCAGGTATATGTGAGCAAGAAAGGGGAGGTGGAAGCATAATGACTCAGAACGAAAAGGCTGCTGCAGCCAAAAAGAGAAAACACGCCATTATGATCGTCCTCCTGGTCGTTGTATTCATCCTGTTCATCGCACCGTTCATTCTGGTGCTGATCAACGTATTCAAGGATCAGGCTGACATCACCGCGAACCCGCTTTCGCTCATAGGCGAGCACGGATTTACAACGAAGAACTTCCCTGACGCAATGGCCAAGATGGACTTCTTCAATGTATTCAAGAACTCGCTGATCATCACCACATGCGCTACGATACTGACTATCCTCGTATCTGCGATGGCATCGTTCGTTATCGTACGTAACGGCAAGTGGAAAGCTTGCTCAGCGCTCTTCGCGCTCATGATCGCTTCCATGGTGATCCCGTTCCAGGTACTGATGGTACCTCTGGTATCCGTATACGGCGGAGTGTTCGGCATTCTCAACAGCCGTCTCACCCTGATACTGATGCACACGGGCTTCTCTGTATCCATGGCGACCTTCATGTTCCACGGAGCGATCCACTCCAATATACCATTGGAACTCGAAGAAGCGGCGCTTATTGACGGCTGTACCAGATGGCAGACATTCTGGAAGATCGTCTTCCCGCTTCTCAAACCGACAGTTGCCACTGTAGCAATCATAGACGCCATGGCGTTCTGGAACGACTACCTCCTGCCAAGTCTGGTACTCACTGACAAGGAGATATACACGATCCCGATCGCGACTCAGGCCTTCTACGGAACTTATTCCACGGATATCGGTCTGGTAATGGCAGCGCTGCTGCTGGCCATGCTGCCTATACTCATCCTGTATCTCTTCCTGCAGAAGTACATCGTTGCGGGAGTTACTGCAGGAGCGGTAAAGGGCTAATCATAAGTTTGCAAAGGTAAGAACTGATAATCGATGGATAAATTCTTTGACTCCGGGAACCCGGTGATGAAGTTTCTTGCAAGACTGGTGGACCTTGCGGTACTCAACATTTTCACGGTGCTGTATTCCATCCCTCTGGTAACAGCCGGAGGAGCCATGGCCGCAATGAATCACGTGCTGCTGCACCTTGTAAGAAAAGATGAGACATATGTAATAAGGATGTTCAAGGACTCCTTCAGGGAGAATTTCCGTCAGAGCATACCCGAGGGACTGCTGGTGATACTTATCGGTATCATAACCGCGGTCGACATGTGGGCTCTTCACGGATCCGAGTCAAGGCTGATGACTCTGATGATGATCATCATCACGATAGTCGCGGTATTCATATTCGTAACGGCAGTATACATGTTTGCCCTTCAGTCGAGATACGAAAACACTGTGAAGGGAACGATCGTGAACGCGGTCAGGCTGTCGCTGGGCAATCTGCCGAGAACAGCCGGCATGGCGCTCGCATGGATCGCCTGGGTGCTGGTACTTGTCTATCTGCATAAGGCCGCGCCGCTGGCGTTTCTGATCTACGGATTCACTCTTCCGGGTTACCTCTGCGCGATGCTGTATGACGGCATCTTCAGAGATCTGGAGAAAGAGTGACGGATATCAGTCAGGACCGATCAAGTATATTGGAATAAAGGAGATATAAAATGGCAAGTTTATCATTAAAACACATTGAGAAGATCTACGAGAACGGTTATCACGCTGTTCACGATTTCAATCTCGAAGTAGAAGATAAGGAATTCATTATCTTCGTAGGACCTTCCGGATGCGGAAAGTCCACAACTCTGCGTATGATCGCCGGCCTCGAGGACATCTCCGAGGGAGAGTTCCTCATCGACGGAGTCAAGATGAATGACGTAGAGCCTAAGGACAGAGACATCGCTATGGTATTCCAGAGCTACGCTCTCTATCCTCACATGACAGTAAGAGATAACATGGGATTCGCGCTCAAGCTCAGAAACGTTCCTAAGGAAGAGATTGACAAGAAAGTCGATGAAGTAGCCAAGATCCTCGACCTCGAGAAGCTGCTTGACAGAAAGCCAAAGGCTCTCTCCGGCGGACAGAGACAGCGTGTAGCCATGGGTCGCGCGATCGTAAGAAACCCTAAGGTATTCCTCATGGACGAGCCTCTGTCCAACCTCGACGCCAAGCTGAGAGTACAGATGAGAACAGAGATCGCCAAGCTCCATGAGAGACTGGGAACCACGATCATCTATGTAACTCACGACCAGACTGAGGCCATGACACTCGGTACACGTATCGTTGTCATGAAGGACGGAATCGTTCAGCAGATCAACACTCCTGAGCATCTTTACAACAAGCCGTGCAACCTCTTTGTAGCCGGCTTCATCGGATCGCCTCAGATGAACTTCCTCGACGCTGTTGTCGAGATCAAGGGCAATGACGCGTTCCTGCACATCGGTGACGATGTTCTGAAGATGCCTGCTGACAAGGCCAAGATCCTCAAGGACGGCGGATATGACGGCAAGACAGTCGTATTCGGAATCCGTCCGGAGCATTTCGGTGACGGCAGAGGCCAGGAAGGCAAGCAGAACACTCTCAAGTGCAAGGTCGAAGTACGCGAGCTGCTTGGTGCAGAAGTATTCCTCTATGGAGACATCAACGGCAAGCAGTGCACAGCCAGAGTCGATCCTGAAGTGGACCTCGTGAACGGAATGGAAGCTACATATTCAGTGGATATGAGAAAGATCCAGCTGTTCGACAAGGAGACAGAAAAGAGCCTGCTCTGGGCTGTATAGTCAGCGGACAAAGTAATGACAAGGGCTGCCGCTTTTATGTGGCAGCCCTGCTGTATTTTTGATTATCACACGCAGAAAAAGTGTTCTGCATACAGAGGCATGAGCATACGTTATATAGAAGAAACAAAACACCTGATACTCGAAACAAAGAATACCGGCTATCACATGAAGATAGACAGGCTTGGTTATCTTCAGCACATGTACTACGGACC
>JBGUME010000308.1:0-3121 GCA_045116695.1 Anaerovoracaceae bacterium
CTTCCGCGTTATCATGATAGACGACATCGTCATCCGCAAAACATAGTAAGCAAGAAGCGGCAAATAATGCCGTTGTAAATAACACTATTGCCGCTGTCCTTATGCTTCTGTTCTTCAATTGTTTATTCGTAAGTCTCCCAGTGTCCGGTTCTGAGCGCCTTTAAAGCACCCTCTGCGAGGGCTCTCATCTCCTCTTCGCCCGGGAATCTCATGATAGGAGCGATCTTGCTTACATACGATGCGATCTCATCGCAGAATCTCTCCGAATAAGCCATGCCGCCGGTGAAGATGATGGCATCCACGTTGTAGCGGAGGACCGCAGACATAGCGCCGATATCCTTTGCCAGCTGATAAGCGATGGCCTTGAATGCCATCAGCATCTTCTCATCGCCGTCATTGAAAGCAGCATTCTCTACGTCTCTGAAGTCCTTTGTGCCCGTATAGGAATACACTCCGGCTTCCTGTCCGATGATCCTCTTTACATCGGCCTTTGTCATGCCTTCCTTGAAGCAGAGATTTACAAGAGCGTTGGCTGGCAGGGCTCCGCCTCTGTCCATGCCCATAGCTCCGTCATCCTTGACGTTGTTCACGTCAACGACTCTGCCCTTCTTGTGGGCCGCTACCGAAACGCCGCCGCCCAGATGGCATACGATGAGATTGAGTTCTTCATAAGCCTTTCCGAGGTGCTTCGCGGCCTTTCTGGCAACCGACTTGTGGTTGAGCGGATGGAAGAACGACTGTCTTTCAAATCCCTCGAGTCCGAGGCCGGAATATCTCGCGAGAGGCTCCATCTCATCAACGCATACCGGGTCAACGAAGAACGCCGGGATGCCTACAGAGTCCGCGAGCTCCTTCGAGATATACGCTCCGAGGTTGGCTGCGTGCTCACCATACGGAGGGTTCTCGATATCATGGATGACCGCGTCATTTACCTTATATGTGCCCGACGGGATGTGCTTGAAGAGACCTCCTCTTCCGCAGATGGCGTCAAAGTCCTCAAGCTTGTAGCCGTTTTTCTCTATGGTCTCCAGTATGGCCGCCTTTCTGAACGGCGCCTGATCTACCACGTGAGGGTACTTGGCTATCTCTGCCGCGTCATGGTCTATACCCACGCGCATCACTTCCTCTTCATCCTCGAATACGCAGATCTTTGTGGAAGTTGCGCCCGGATTGATTACTAGAATCTTCATTACGTTTCTCCTTTCGGTATGATCACCTGTTCATACGATTATTGTATTTGCGGCGTTCGAGCTCGGTCAACAGTTTTTTGCGCAGGCGGATGTCCGTCGGCGTCACTTCGACCAGCTCGTCGTCGTCAATGAATTCCAGCGCTTCCTCGAGCGTGAATACCCTTGGAGGCGTCAGTTTTATAGTATCGTCTGATCCCGCTGCCCTCATGTTTGTTGCCTTCTTGGCGCGGCACGGATTCACCACCATGTCATCAGACCTGGCGTTCATGCCTACCAGCTGGCCTTCGTATACGTGGTCCTGAGGCTTGACAAACATCTGCACTCTCTCCTGTATCGTGAAGATCGCGTAAGCGGTGCAGTTGCCTTCTTCCTGGGCGACAGCGACTCCGTTGATGCGTCCCTGTATGTCGCCCTTCCACGGCTCAAAGCCGGAAAAGCGTCTTACCATAGTGCCCTCGCCTCTTGTGTCGTTTATGAACTCGGAGCGGTAGCCCATGAGGCCTCTGGTCGGAGCCGTGAAGATGATGCGCGACCATCCGTTGCCCTCGGACATCATGGCTGTCATGAGTCCCTTTCTGAGATTCAGTTTCGAGATGACCGGGCCTGTGTATTCATCAGGCACGCTCACGACTACCTCTTCTACCGGTTCGAGCTTCTCTCCGTTCGGTCCGCGCTTTACGACTACTTCAGGCTTTGAGACAGCCAGTTCGTAGCCCTCGCGGCGCATGTTCTCGATGAGTATCGAGAGGTGGAGTTCTCCCCTGCCGGATACCTTGAACGAGTCGGTGGTATCTGTCGGCTCAACCAGCAGACCGACGTTGACCTCAAGCTCTTTCTCAAGTCTTTCCTTGATATGCCTTGACGTGACATACTTGCCGGATTTTCCGGCGAACGGAGAGGTGTTGACCATGAAGTTCATGGAAAGAGTCGGCTCCTCTATGCTTATGGTGCCGAGCGACTCAGGGTGATCCGGGTCGCATATGGTATCGCCTATGGAGATATCGGATATGCCGGATACGACCACGATGTCGCCGGAGCCGGCTTCAGCTACAGTCGTGCGGCTGAGGCCCCTGTAGACAAACACCTGGTTTATCTTATTTTTGGTGACGCTGCCGTCAGCTCTTGTGACCGCTACCATCTGGGCTTCCTTGATGGTTCCCCTGGTTATGCGGCCTATTCCGAGTCGTCCGATATAGTCGTCATACGCGAGCGTCGAGACCTGGAGCTGCAGCGGTTCGTCATCCCTGTCAGGATACGGATCGCAATGCTTGGTGATGCACTCCAGGAGCGGCTCTATGCTGAAGCCCTCGTAACCCTTAGGCGACTTGTGGATCTTCTGCGTGCCTTCTCCTATGTTGATGCCTTCGACTTCGGACGGATCCCATACCGCGATCCCCTGTCTTGCTATGCCGTAGAGGATCGGGAAGTCAAGCTGATCGTCGTTTGCTTCAAGATCCATGAAGAGTTCGTAGACCTCGTCCACCACCTCGTCTATGCGCGCGTCCTTCTTGTCTATCTTATTGATGAAGAGGATAGGATTCACGCCCTGGGCCAGTGACTTGCTCAGCACGAACCTCGTCTGAGGCATTGGTCCCTCGCTTGAATCCACAAGAAGGATGACCGTGTCGACGGTCTTCATGATGCGCTCCACCTCGGAGCTGAAATCCGCGTGTCCCGGGGTGTCGACTATGTTGATCTTATAGTCCTTGTACATGATGGAGCAGTTCTTGGAGTAGATGGTGATGCCGCGCTCTCTTTCGATCGCATCGGAATCCATCACGCAGTCCACTATCTGCTCGTTCTCACGAAAAACATGTGACTGCGCCAAAAGCGCGTCCACCAGTGTGGACTTGCCCGCGTCTACATGCGCTATTACTGCTATGTTTATTATCTTCTGTTTTTCTGCCATTTTTCTTCTATATGTTCTCGAA
>JBGUME010000309.1:0-4795 GCA_045116695.1 Anaerovoracaceae bacterium
AAGCAGGAATGAAGGCCCAGAGTGCGCCTGCAGCAAGGGCTGCGACGCATGAAAGCAGCATGATGGCCACGCTCGGAAGCTTGCCTGTCATCGTGATCATCACGGCGGTAGTGGCGAGTACTCCTGCCATTACCTGGCCGCCGCCTCCGAGATTCCAGAACTTCATTTTGAATGCCGGTGCCAGCGCGACAGCGATGAGCAGCAATGATGCAAGTTCTTTCAGAAGAGCCCACAGTTTACGCGGACTTCCGAACGATCCTTCAAACATCTTTGCATAAACAGCCAGAGGATTCAGGTGTGTAGTGATCGTTGTGATGATGGCACAGAAGATAAGTGCTGCAAGTATGCCTCCCAGCCTGATCGCCCACTCCTGTTTCTTAGGGATCATTTTACGCTTGGTTATGTGGATCAATGGTTCCTTGGTTTTCTTATCCATTTGCTTCACCTCCAAGCTTTGTCATGAGCAGACCTACTCCGTTCTTATCCGCCGTTCTGCCGTCTACTATTCCGCTCACTTTGCCTCCGCAAAGGACCAGTATGCGGTCTGATAACTCAAGCAGTACGTCGAGGTCCTCGCCGACAAATATGACGGCTACTCCGCGTTCCTTCTGCTGATTCACGAGGTCGTATATGATATACGACGCGTTGATATCAAGTCCTCTTACTGCGTAAGCAGACATGAGCACTGTAGGATTCATGGCGATCTCACGTCCGACCAGCACCTTCTGTACATTACCTCCGGAGAGTCTGCGTACCGGTGTTTCAAGGCTCGGCGTCACGACCTCAAGCTCTTCGACGACCTTCTCCGCAAGGTCTCTAGGAGTCTTGCGGTCGGTGAAGCCTGCGATCTTGCCCTTTCTCCTGAATGATCTGAGCATCATGTTGTCAACAAGGTCCATGCTGGCAACAAGTCCCATGCCCAGTCTGTCTTCAGGGACGAACGCAAGCGATACTCCCTTGGCGTCGATCTCCAGATCGCTCAGCTCAGTAAGATTCGTTTCTGTGCCGTCGTCCTCGACGTAAATGATCTCGCCTTTTTCTATTGGCTGAAGACCGGCTATTGCCTCAAGCAGTTCCTTCTGGCCGCAGCCGGAAATACCGGCTATTCCCAGGACTTCGCCTGTGTTCGCGGTAAAGGATACATCGTCAAGCTTAAGCAGGCCGTCTTCAGACCTTACCGTCAGACCCTTTACTTTGATCCTAGGTTTCACATCATGAGGCTCAGGTCTGTCTATATTGAGTTTGACCTCACGCCCGACCATCATGTTGGTCATTTCCTGAGCGTTGGTCTCCTTTGTAATCAGTGTTCCGATATACTCGCCCTTGCGAAGTATGGCTACCTTATCTGAAATAGCCTCTACCTCGTGCAGCTTGTGTGTGATGATGACCACCGTCTTTCCGTCTTCTCTCATATTGCGGAGAACCGCAAAGAGTTTTTCGGTCTCCTGCGGAGTCAGTACCGCGGTAGGTTCATCGAGTATAAGTATGTCCGCACCTTTATAAAGGACCTTTACGATCTCTACTGTCTGCTTCTGAGACACGGACATGTCATAGACTTTCTGATCCGGATCTACATCGAATCCATAAAGATCGCATATCTCGCGTATCTTCTTTGACGCTTTCTCGACATCGAGTTTGCTGAATCCCTTGATCTTTTTACCGTCTTCGGAATCCTGATCTATGCCGAGTATGATATTCTGCGCAGCGGTAAAGACATTGACGAGTTTGAAGTGCTGATGGATCATTCCTATGCCCAGGTCGGATGCGACTTTAGGAGAAGATATAACGACAGGTTCGCCGTCGATATAAATCTCGCCTTCATCCGGAAAATAGATTCCCGAGAGCATGTTCATCAGCGTCGTCTTGCCGGAACCGTTCTCTCCGAGGAGTGACAATATCTCTCCGCGGTAGATATCGAGATCGACATTCTTGTTGGCAGTGATGGTGCCGAATGTCTTGGTAATGTTTCTCATCGAAACTGCGGGTGTTCTGCTGTCTTGCAAAATAATACCCCCTTTCGAAGATCTGATAATTTGCTTTCTTTTAAAATTCGGCCGGTCCCGCCTTCACGAGACCGGCCAATGCTATTTAACAGTTATGCTGTTGTGCGGTATCAAACCCTGTGTTTAACCGAAGTTAGTATCGAGCAGGTTGATGCCGTCGATGTTGATGTTGAAGTACGGAGCCGATCTGTACTCTGATTCATGGAAGTATCCGTCAGAGATAACCTCTGTATCAGGTGCATAGTCAGGATCGGATTCAACGTCAGCCATGTACGAATCAAGGGTAGCACCCTCAACTGTGAATGTGCTGGTGTCGAATACGTGGATCGAGCCGTCCTTGAGACCTGCCATTACCTCATCGAGTTTCTCCTGAGTGCCCGCTGCAGCAACGTCTGTGTTGAGCTCTGTAAGTTCAACAGAACCTGTATCGATCGTTCCTGTCCAGTTGGTATCAAATGCCTCGCCCTTCTGAACTGCTTCAGCAGCATACTTGAAGAACGGTGCCCAGTTGATCCTGGATGAGATGATGTAAGTGTTAGGGCCGGCTTCCTTTGTGCTACCATTGTAGGATACGTTAGGGATTCCTGCGTTCTCGCATGCAGTAGGTGCTCCGAAGGAGTCAGCGTGCTGTGAGATCAGATCGCAGCCGCCCTGGATCAGCTTGTTGGCAGCTTCCTTTTCAGCGGTCTCATCATACCATGAACCTGTGAATGTAACATCCATCGTTACATCCGGGCATACGCTCTTTGCGCCGAGATAGAACGATGTGTATCCGGAGATAACCTCAGCATAGGTGAATGCTCCGACATATCCCATCTTAGGTGTAGCGCCTTTGAGCTTGCCTGCATCCTTGAGCTCGTTGAGCTTCATGCCTGCAGCAACACCTGCGAGGTAACGTCCCTCATAGATAGCTGCGAAAGCATTGTGATAGTTGTCCTGGCCTGCTACAAGAGCCTTGTCGCCTGTGCAGCTTACGAACTGAACATCAGGGAATTCTGTTGCAGCCTGGAGCATGTAGTCCTGATGGCCGAACGAATCGGAGAAGATCAGTTTGCAGCCGGCATCAGCAAGTTCAGCAGCTGCATCGTAGCACTCCTGACCTTCAGGAACGCCTGTCTTGATCAGATACTGGTCTTCGCTGAGTCCCAGCTCTCCCATGGCCTCTTTGAATCCGTTGATGAAGTTGAGGTCATAAGTTGAGTTCTCATCGTGGAGGCAGATCAGAGCGACCTTGAAGGCACCGGCATCGCCGCTTTCTTCACCGCCGCCACCGCCGCCGCAGGCTGCCAGCATTGGCATCATAACCATTACTAAGCAAACGATAAAAGCAATAAGTTTCTTCTTCATAAAAATATCCTCCTGTTTCACACACATATGGATAGCAATCTGCCCCGTTCAAAAAACATTATCCGAACGTATCAGCAGATAGGTTTATGATGAATTAATTATAATTCTTAAAATCTGCAAAGACAATAAAAAATGTTAAAACAGTTTTAAGATTTGGCAATAAGCAAAAGCCTGTCAGAAACGAACAAAGGAGGCTGCGTGAATGCAGTCTCCTTTGTTATTTAACACAGTTTTACAGTTTCTTGAGCAGACCTGTAGCTTCGTTGAACTCGTTGATGAGCTCATCGACTTTTTCTCTCTCTTTTCTGAGAGCGCCCCAGGTATTCGCTTCGTCGTACCACAGCGCGTTGATCTCGTCAACAGTCTTGCCCTGCTGCTCGACCCATGTGTAGTACTTGAGGTTGTGGATCCTCTTGCGATCCTTGTATGTCAGCTCCATGAGGTTGTCATCCTTCTCGTCGAGGATGTGCTTGTTGTAGTGGAGAGCAGCCTTCTCGTGAGTGTACTCACCCTGCTCGTCCTGAAGCTCTTTGATCCTGGACTGGTACATTACCGCGGAGTCTGTCATTACTGTTGCCAGTACGTCATTCTCTGTCAGTTCATAGTACTTAGCCATCTTGATGCAGCAGAGCAGGTTAGCTATGCCGCTGATGCCGAAGTATCCGAGGAGGTCGACGAGTTCAGGATCGACTCCCTGCTCCTTGAGGTAGTCGCGGCCGACTTTCTCGTTGAAGAGTCTGAGGAGGTTCTGGGAATCCTCATCGTCGATGGCGATGACCATGTCAGTGTTCTTGATGTTGTGTATCCAAGGAACGTGCTTGTCGCCGATACCTTCGATGCGGTGTGCGCCGAATCCGTTGTCGAGGAGTGTCGGGCACTGGAGAGCTTCACCTACTGCGAGCTTGGCTGTCGGATAGAGCTCTTTCAATCTGTCGCCGGAAGCCATTGTGCCTGCCGAGCCGGATGTGAAGGCAGCGCCTGCGAATCTGTCGCCAGGCCTCTTCATCTCTTCGAATGCCTCTGCGATGGCGTTACCTGTTACATTATAATGCCACATGTAGTTGCCCATCTGCTCGAACTGGTTGAGGATCCATACGTCTTCTCTTGTAGCTCTCAGCTCGTGAGTCTTGTCGAAGATCTCCTTAACGTTGGACTCTGTACCAGGTGTAGCGATGACTTCGCTGGCGATGTTCTTGAGCCAGTCGAATCTCTCGCGGCTCATTCCTTCAGGAAGGATGGCTACCGAGTATACGCCGAGGAGCGCGCTGTCGAACGCGCCGCCTCTGCAGTAGTTGCCCGTCGAAGGCCACACAGCCTTGTGATAGCCGGAGTCGAACTGACCTGTTACGAGTTCAGGTACGAGGCAGCCGTAGGAAGCTCCTACCTTGTGGCAGCCTGTCGGGAACCACTTGCCGATCATGCAGATGATGCGGCACTTTACGCCT
>JBGUME010000310.1:0-4296 GCA_045116695.1 Anaerovoracaceae bacterium
CTTAATGGTGATGAGGATTCTCCGTCTTATGGAGCAGACGTAAGGAGGGATGCGGAGGAACGTTTGGGCAAGCGCGTTGCAGCGTATGATGAAATCATCCGTGCCCGCAGAGTGTTTGTGCTGATGACCTTCAATGCGCCTGATATCATTATCAAAATTGAATCTCAGCTGCTGGCACAGGCAATGGTGATCAACCGCTTTGCAAAAGGAAGAATTAGGGAAGGAGAGCAAAAATGAAAATGAGAAACCTCAGCATATGCCCAATGACACCTGATCTTCCTGAAGTTCTCGAACTTATCGCTGAACTGAAAGAGCATCTGAAAACAGTTGAATACCGGGATGCCGGTATAAACGAGGCATACTTCACATTTGACTATAACGGGACAACATACCGAATGGATAATTACGCGCTGTCAACACCGGCAGATAATCTGTTTACAGCTAAAGACTATATCGAAGATAGGCTGCTTGAGTTCGGAGCAACTAATATCGGATACACAGACAGATTCGATTGGTAAATACAAAAATTTTGAAAGGAGAGAAAACAATGGCAAGAGAATTTGTAAGAGATTTTTATGGTCACATCATGGGGTCGCTTGAAGATCAGGGGGATAAGATCATAGCACGTGACTTCCCGGGAAGGATTCTCGGTTACTACTACAAAAGCGAGAACAGGACCCGAGACTTCTACGGAAGAATCGTATCTGAAGGCGATACGACAGCAGCCCTGATCGCGAAAGCGGACGCTGAAAACAGATAAATGTTGCGCCCCAAAAAACTGCCATATCTTGTGGCTGCAATGAGTTATAATACCATTGTAGCCGCGATTACGGAGGTGGAAAATGGATAGTAAAAACGGACGCAGAACAAAGAAAGGCAATAAAGCGACTCCGGTCATTATTCTGAAGATACTGAAAGAAAAAACCGATGAGGAGCATGTCCTTCAGAATGCCGACATCCGACAGATATTGGAAGAAGATTATGGCATTATCGTTGATAGGAAAAAGATCAGTGATGATATCCAGTTGCTTAGGGAGATCTGCAATATAGATATCGTGCATAACGAAGGTGGGCCGAACGCGAAGGGGTATTGGCTCCGCGATCGCGACTTCGAAGACTATGAACTCCGCCTGCTTATAGACTCTGTTCTCTCCAACAAATATCTTTCCGAAAAAGACAGTTATGAACTGATTCAAAAGCTGGGCGATCTGTATGGCGGAACATTCAATCCGCATCTTGAAAGCATCATTGTCCTCGACAGAAAAAGAAAAACAGTCAACAGGAGCCTTTACACTAAGATTGAGAAGATCAATGAAGCTATCGAAACATCGACAGGCATGACTATGCTTGTTCTTGAGCATCAGTTGTCATGGAAATCCCCGTCGTATAGGAAGATACTTCCTCCGGTGTGTATGCTGCTGAAAGACAATAGGTACTATATGGTGCTCAATCATGCCGTTGAGGATGATGAGAAGGATTACCTCGAATTCATACCGATAGACGATATCAGAGAAATAGAGCTTTCTGCAAAACCGGGACCACGAAAAACACTTGGGAAAAGACAGAAGGAAGCGCTCAGACATATGATAGAAACACACCTGACTGAGGACTTCGAAACGCACCCATACTACTTTTATACATCAGGACACATGCTGACAGAAATCGATGATTACTTTGGTGTAGATACCGATGCTGTCAGATGCAGGCTATGCAGGGATCTGACACTTAAGGATTTAAGGATACAGAGCCCTCCGCACATCACATTAGGCCATAATGATCAGCAGCCTGTCATATATGAGGCCAAGGTGACGACTACAGAGGAACTGTTCATGCAATTTGCTAGAAAGAACATGAATTATATAAAGATCATCAAACCTGACGATATCATAGACCGCATAACTGCTGAGCTGAAACATGCAATCAGTTTGTATCAGAGCACTTAGCCGATGAGGACCTGATTAGGATAATGAAAGGAGAAACGCAAAATGGATCTCAAAAGCATAATAGATTGTAGAGAAGACTTCTGTGATCTGGCTCGCTGGCAGGAAATGACAGATTTTCTAGATGAACGTGATATTAGAAGAATACTGCGAGAGTATCTTAAGAACGAGGAAAGATGGTATAAAAACCTTGATTTCAATACCGATCATTTACCTGCAATTCAGCACATTACTATAGAAAAAAATATGGGATCTTGCATTAATGGCAAGGACAGAATTGTTGTAAAAGCAGAACTTGATCGTATTAGCAGAGCCGCAAAAGTTGAAATTGTAAAAAACGAGAATGCAATAGACCACATAAGCACTAAGTTAAAATGCGGTGAATCTGAAGAATTATTTCGTTACTATCTCGAGCACAAATTGTTTAAATGTGAAATGGAGAAACTCCACGCTCTTGGAATCAATGGTGGATTTGATGCACCCAAATATGATGTTACTGTCACATGGTTCAAAGATGATGCTGTTCGAATCGAACGATTCAAAGATTATGAAACAGAGATTTTTGATACAATAATAAGTGAAATTACACGGAAGATAACGGAGTCAATAGTTTTAATCCAAGATTTGATATAACAAATTAGGCTAGAAGAAGCTGCATATAAAATGAAATGCAATAAATACTAATACATGAGGCAGTCAAAACGGCTGCCTTTTTCGTTGCAAAAAAGAAAGGAGAATAAGCAATGGCAGAAAAAAGTATTACTTGTGAGATCGTAAAACCAATCTCGGTTCTCTCGGAAAATGAAAAGGGTTATACAAAGGAGATCAATCTTGTCAGCTGGAACGGAGGAGAACCGAAGTATGACATCAGGAACTGGCATCCAGACAGGGAGAAGTGTGGAAAGGGTATTACCCTGACGGAAGAGGAGGCTTGTGCTCTTAAGAATGCGCTGAAGGAGGTGCTTGGAGAAGAAGAATAACAATAGAAGATAGTCAAAGCATAGACGACAGTTATTGGATATACGGAGGTGTTTGACACCTCCGTTTTGCTATGAGGAAAGGAGGTGCCGGTATGGCAAACAAGATGAACAGCAGTGCCATTCTGGCATCTCTGTCACCACAAGAAATCTTGGACTTCCAGGTCCGCAATGGTATGATTGACCTAGACGATGTCAGAGCGTCAATAGTGGACACAGAAAGGAAGAAAATACTTAAAGCACACCCATACGCGATCAGTCACGGTAAGGATGGCAGATGGCGCACGTGGGTGCCTGACAAAAATGCGAAAGACGGTCGTAAGAAGATCGCAAAGTCTACAAGAGAAAAGATCGAAGAAGCAGTCGTCTGTTACTATCTGGAGAACGATGAAGAGCTCAAGCGTAAGAGGATGACGCTGAGGGATCTATACCCGGAATGGCTGGAGTATAAGAAGCTCCATTCCTCGGAGACAACTATCCCGAGAGTCGAGTCAGACTGGAAGAAGTATTATGAGAACGATCCTGACAGTATACCTATCATCAGCAAAAGGGTCAGAGAGATTACTAAGATCGAACTTGATGAGTGGATACACAAGATGATACGCAAGTATGACATGACGAAGGTCATGTACTACAATGTGTCGCTCATAATCAGACAGATGCTAGATTACGCTGAAGAGCTTGAGGTCGTGGAAGAGAACCTGTTCCGCAAGGTAAAGATCGACAGCAAGAGGATGTTCCGAAAGGTCCGTAAGAAGAAGGACAGCACACAGGTCTATACGACGGATGAGCAGATCATGATTTTTCAGGAGGCCTGGAACGATTTTATCAACAGCACCAGACTCGTTTACAGGCTTGCTCCGCTGGCAGTGATGTTCCAGTTCCAGACAGGGCTTCGTCTCGGAGAGTTGTGCGCAGTCAAGTTCGATGATGTTGAGAACGGAATCCTTCATGTTGTCAGAATGCTGCAGAGAGACTCCGACAAGGTCGTGGATCATACCAAGAGCCATGAAGACAGGGAAGTGCTGCTGACGGATGCCGCCCTTGAACTCATAGAAGTCGCAAGAGCGTATCAGGAGGAGCACGGCGGAAAAGGCGAGTATGTTTTCTCTATGACGGAGAATGCACTGAGCTACGCTGAGACCAACATTCTTTTGAGGAAGTACTGTAAAAAACTGGGCATTCTTTACAGATCGTCACACAAATCGCGTAAGACTTATATCTCATCGCTGATAGACGCCGGGATAAACATAAATACGATCCGTTCATATGCCGGCCATGCGGATGAGAGAACTACTTATTTCAACTATTGCTTTGACAGGGCGCCGGATGCAGAAAAGAAGATGCTTCTTGAAAAAGCTTTGGAGACACCACTCCCG
>JBGUME010000311.1:0-4528 GCA_045116695.1 Anaerovoracaceae bacterium
CTCGGGAACGGCGCTGCCCATATAGAGCTCAAGATCGACGGTGATGATATCAATATCATAGAGATAGGCGGGCGCATGGGAGGCGACTTTATCGGGAGCGATCTTGTGCAGTTATCTACCGGCTATGACTATGTAAAGGGCGTCATAAAGGTCGCAATGGGAGAGGATCCGGAAGTGCCGGAGACTCTGGAAAGCAATAAGGCGGGCGTAAACTTCATCATCGACCGGAAAGATGTTGAAGCCTACGAACAGTTTAAAAAGGAACATCCGGGGACTATCATCCGCGAGCATATAGACTCCGATCTTTCCGACGCGGTCACGGACAGCTCCAACAGGCACGGTTATTATATATTCAGAGGTTAAAATGCTGATATCATTCGTAATTCCATGTTACAGATCTGAAAAAACGCTGGGCGATGTAGTCCGGACGATCCAGGAGACAGTCGGCGCCAAGGAAGGCTTCGAAGCTGAGATCATACTTGTGAACGACGCGTCGCCTGACGGCACCTGGGACATCATAAAAAAGCTCCACGAAGAATACGGCAATATCAAGGGCATAAACATCGCAAAAAACAGCGGGCAGCAGAGCGCCATAATGGCGGGTCTCAGACACGCGGCAGGTGAGCTCGTAGCGGTCAGCGACGATGACGGCCAGACGCCGATCGAGACGGTGTTTGAATTTTATGACCATATGGTAGAAGGCGGTTATGACGTGGTATGCGCAGATTACCACGGCAGAGGAAAGAGGTCCGCTTTCAGAAGGCTTGGCTCATGGGCAAACAATGAGATGGCTAAGCTGTTTATGGAAAAACCTGAGGATCTCAAACTGTCGGTATATTTTTTGGCTAAAAAATTCGTGGTGGATGAGATGGTGCGCTATACAAATGCCTATCCTCACATGGAAGGTCTCCTTATAAGGACGACGCGCAACATAGGGAACGTCACCGTCGACCAGAAAGAACGCGCCAGCGGGAGCTCGGGATATAATCTCCGGAAGCTTCTGTCGACCTGGGTGAACGGATTGACCACGTTCTCGATCAAGCCTCTCAGGCTGGCGATGGTACTCGGCGTGCTGTTTGCTGCCATAGGGTTTATTACCATAATCGTGCTGGTCGTGATGAAGCTTACAAGATCGGATATCGCGATAGGCTGGACTTCGATGATAGCGACAAATCTTCTTACCGGCGGAATGATAATGCTGATGCTCGGGGTGATAGGAGAATATATTGGACGCATCTACCTGAGCCTCAATCAGAACCCGCAGTACGTAATAAAAGAGATGATAGGCTTCGAAACAGCCGATAGTAAGCAGAAGACAGAAAACAGATGAAAAAGAACATACTTATACTCGGAGCGGGAAACGCTCAGATCGATGCGATCGAATACTGCAAAGACAAGGGATATACAGTCATCGGCTGCAGCTATACGACAGTAGACAACGGCATCCCTTATCTCGATCACTTTGAGCATGTAGATATCAAGTCCATAGAAGGAGTCAAGGAGATAGCACGGAAATATGATGTCGTGGCGATCTACTCTGTTGGATCCGATATCGCAATGCCTACGGTGATGCGCGCGAGCGCGGATCTCGGTCTGCCTCACTTTATCGATCCGGAGGTCGCTGAGACATGCCAGTCGAAGAGCAGGATGAGACAGGCTCTCGGCAGGGATTTTGAAGGAAACACGAGTTATTTTGAATACACATCCCTGGAAGAAGCCGTAAACTATGACGCGTTTCCGGGAATGATGAAACCGACGGACTCCCAGGGCCAGCGGGGCTGCTTCAGAGTAGAATGCGAGAAGGACATCCGCAAGGAGTTCCAGACATCCCTGGATTTCTCGCATGAAGGCAAGGTCATCATCGAAGAGTTCCTCGACGGACCTGAAGCTTCTGTCAACGCATACTTCATAGACGGAGAGATGAGCTTTGCGCTGGTGTCTGACCGCATCTCCTTCGATGAATATCCGGGAGGCATCATCAAGGAGCATCTGCTCCCGTCAAAGCTGAGAGGGGAGACACAGGAGAAGATCAAGGAGATCGCCTTTGAGGCCGCAAAGAGGCTGGGCATAGAAAACGGCCCTTGCTACTTCCAGATAAAGCTGAACAGTCAGGGCGATCCTAAGATACTCGAGGTGACTCCAAGACTGGACGGCTGCCATATGTGGAACGTTATCAAAGAATACTGCGGGGTAGACCTGCTCGACGCATGTTTCAGGCAGCTTGCGGGAGAGACACCGGATCTTAAGGGGCATGAACCTGAAGAAGGAAAGTCATATAAGCTGAAATTCTTCTGCCAGCCGCCTTGGACTAAGTTTGAAAGAGCCAATCACAGCGATGAAGGTTCAGTATACAGCTTCTTCTATTACGAAGACGGCGACAAGGTAAGAAGACTGAACGGATATATAGAAAAGTGCGGTTACGCGATCTATAAGGAGTAGCACATACCGGAGGTAGATAAAGTGAAATTCAAGAAAAAGCTTAAAAATGTCTATACGCTGTATTACCTTCTGACTCTTCATAAGAGCTTCGAGGGTGATCCTGCGAAGATCAAGAAAGACCAGAATAAACGCATCCATAAGCTCATGAAGAGAGCTTATAAGATCCCTTTCTACAGGGAAAGGTTTATCCAGTCCGGAACTACGCCTGATGATTATCACAGCGCGGAAGACATGGTCAAGTTCCCTACGCTGTCAAAGCCGGAGCTGAGACTGTGGATGCAGCAGGAGTGGGAAGCCCATCCGGAAAAGCATGATGAGCTCAATGTACACGCCACGAGCGGTTCGTCGGGAGTTCCTCTTAAAGTGCTTTACACACAGGCCGAGCAGGGCTGCAGCGACGCAAACTGGATACGCGTACTCAAAGCCGCGGGCTACAGGCCGCTCAGAGGCAAGATGTATTCATTCCAGACGAGCCACAGGGATCCGAGCGACAAGACCAGAGACTCGTTCATCCAGGCGCTCGGCCTGATGAGACGCAAGGTCGTTTCCGAAGATTACTGCGTAGGTGACGGCATCGCCGATACCATCAATGATATCAACGCGTACAAGCCTGATATGATCTGCTTCAGGCGCAACTGCCTGGTCAGGATCGTCGCGTATGCGGAGAAGCATAACATGAAGCTCTGGAAGCCTAAACTGTACTGTCCGATCAGCGAGATGGTAGACGACGTCACCAGAAAGCTTCTCAAAAAGACACTGGGCGACGGGCTTATCGATGCTTATGGGCTATCCGAGATGGGAAGTCTCATTTATCAGTTCCCGGGCAATGACTTCTACTACGTAGCGACGGATATCGCCGTGGCGAACGTATATGACGATAACGATCAGCTGGCTGATGACGGCCGCATAGTCATCACATCGCTTTACAAGAAGACTTATCCTATCATCAACTATGAGACAAGGGATCTTGGAAAGTCCTACGTCAAGGACGGTCTCAGATACTTTACCAAGATAGAGGGCAGAATGAACGACCTGGTCAAGCACGAGAACGGCGTTGAGTCGTCAGCCCTCATGCTGATGAGGATCGCCAATAAGACCGTCGGCCTTTCGCAGTTCAGATTCATCGAAGAGACATACCACGACATGCTGATCCAGCTCGCGCCGGATCCGAACAACACTTCGATGTCACGCGAAGAGATAGAGAAGCACTTCATCGATTCGGTACACGATCTCTACGGTGACGAGTTCAAGGTAAGAGTTGAGTGGATGGACGTGCTCCCGCCGGATGAGACGGGCAAGCAGCGCTGCTTCGTATGCAAGGTATAAAAGGAGACCAGGTGGAGAAAAAGACTATAGCTGTTACCGGAGCCAGCGGCTTCATTGGGAGGTATCTGCTCGATCTGCTGAGAACAGATGAAAATATCAGCGTAACGGCACTGACCAGAAGCAAAGCTGCCCGTGACGGCGGTGACGGCAATATCATATGGCGACAGACCGATTATTCGTTTGACAGTCTTAAAGAAGTGCTGCGCGGCACTGACGCGGTGATACATCTCGCGGGGACCAAGGGCTTCAAGACTGATCCCGCGGATTTTGAGACAGATCTGGAGATGATGAAAAACATCCTTGAGGCTATGGCAGCGGACAAAGTCGGGAGGATAGTGTACGCGTCCAGCAGAATGGCTTACGGCGATCCCGGCAGCATACCCTGGAAAGAGGAGTATGAGCTGAGAGCGAAGACTGCGTATGGGATCACAAAAGCCAGATGCGAGAAGATGTGCTCTGAATATGCAGAGAAGTATGGCTTCGACGCGGTTGCCGTAAGGATCGCCCAGGTGCTTGGCAAAGGTGAGGGCACAAGGACCATGATCAATGTTTTTCAGACCCTCGCTAAAGAGGGCAAAGAGCTCACGGTCATGGGGAAGAGTGTTGCGAGAAGGCAGTATATCTACACGAAGGATCTCGCTGCGATACTGAAGAAGCTTGCTCTCATGGAAGATGCCCCTAAAGTCGTGAACGCGGGCATGATAAAAGCGTATACGAATTACGAAATAGCCTGTCTGATCAATCAGGCGTATAAAAACAAAAC
>JBGUME010000312.1:0-2136 GCA_045116695.1 Anaerovoracaceae bacterium
CGGCACAAGGATCGGCGGCTTATATCGGGCGGTCAAATCATGCTTTGCTGGGCCGCCGTGCTGCTGTGCGTGGGCGGCTGCATCGTGCTGGAGTTTTCCGTGGAGGGGAAGATTTTTCAAACCCTGCCCATCTGGACGGCCTACTGCATCATGGCCCTGTGCTGCGCCGGGATCGGCTGCGCCGCCTATCAGGTGGTTTTTCAAAGCCTGAAGGAATGAAACGAGGGAATACAGGTATAGGTATAATTCAATGAAGTGAAACTCAGACTTCCCATATCGAAAACAGTCGCTGAACCTTGAAAACACTATAAGAGCCAAGCTGTAAATACCATCAGGATGCTTTCAACTGCAAAGCACGCTGATAACTGACCGGGAGACGCCCGACGAAATCAGCCACAAACTGATCCAGTTGATCCTCAGACAGCCCAAACCGTTCTTGGAGCATCTGTAGCATGATGTCAACGATGAGCTGAAGAGCATGACCAAAGGTAATGTCAGCCAGTTCATCAATCATCAAAAGGAAGAGCTCGCTGATTGTCCGATCATCGCTGCTGTTTCGCTGCTGCAACGATAGCAGCATATACCGGATAAAGACCAAAGACATGTGCGCCGTCAAAGCATCGTAGGACAGGCTGTGACATTCGGACCCCAGGTTCAGTAAGGATTTGCAGGTCTTGAAGAAAACCTCGATATCCCAGCGTTTCCCGTAAATCCGCAGAATCTCTTCCTCTGACAGATTGGTATCTGTGCAGATGAACGCGATCCAGTCCTTCCTGTTGTTCCGGTTGCGAACGCAAACGATTTTCGCCGGCAAGGATTCACCATTCTTCAGGGAGAGGTTGACGCTGACAGAAAGCAGGTACTTGGAACGGCCACGGCGCTTCTTGCACATTCCAAAGATCTGCTTGACATTCATCCGCTTCCCTTCGAATTCATAGAAGACCTTGGATGACTTCTTGATCATGGCGATGGTGTTCATACCGCACTCGTTATGAATCCGGATAATGTCCTTGGGGTTGGAGAACCAGGTGTCAAACAGAACATATTTGGCGCTGTGTCCTGCTTTGATTGCAGCTTTCAGCATGTCCAGCATAACATCGGTTGCCTTGCTAAGCGCCTGCTTCCGTCGTTTCGCTGCCAGTGAACGCTGATCAAATTGCTTTACCACGCCGATCATGTTACTGGCTTTCGATGATCCAAGCAACCGGCCGAGAATCGGAAAAAAGCTGTTGCCGTCAGACCAGCCCAATGTCAGCATGCGGAAACCATGCCGGTACTTCATCGTTACATGGTCGAATACCCTGGAACACAGTTCTGTCTTCCTGCCGCCAATCCGTTGGAACAGACTGTCATCGAAGATGAAGACATCCTTACGATCTTCTGATGTAAGCTTCCTGATAGAACCATTGATGATCCGAGCCGAAAGCATGCAGGTCATCCGTTCCCAGTTTGTCTTCACGGAGTTCAGAAACCGATAGACAGTATTCTTTCCGAAGGCTTCTGTGTACCGGCCGGTCATGATCTGCATATACATGCTGCGGTCACAGAAGACAAGGCACAGAAGGTACCGGAAAATCTCAAACGCGGAATGCCCTTTTTGTTTCTCTGCCCGGCAGGCTTTCAGGAGACTTCTGATACCGTAGTCAGCGAAAAATTTCTTCAGCGTTCCTTCGATTTCCCTCTGTTCATTCTGGCTGATCTGTGCTATGCTTGTCATGGCAAAAGCCTCCTTGTGGATGAATGTTTGGTAGCACTTACATTATACCACTTTTAGAAGGCTCTTGCCTTTATTTTTCAACGTTTTCAGCTATTATTTGCTTGGCTCCTATAGAGTTTTCAAGGTTCTATCCACATTTTTCATGTGGGAAGCTTAAGTAGTGTTCTTTTTTGTGAGATAAATAACACTGAATAGAACGATACTAATAAGAATTATCGATACTGTAAGAATCTTGCCTCTATCTAACATGATATACAAAACCTCCTCAACACGATCAATTTAGTGATTATTAAGAACTACATCCATAACGCAACGAACTGATGAATTAAAGTAGTAAAGCAAGACTTTACTCCATATTATTATGAAAATCTTCATAGTACATATTGATACCTAATTCAATCATAATATGATCATTTTCA
>JBGUME010000313.1:0-2128 GCA_045116695.1 Anaerovoracaceae bacterium
GACTGAGCCCTGTTCAGTACAGAATTCAGTCCTTGTTAGTAGCCTAGTGTCCTGCCAAAATGTGTCTAACATTTTGGGGTCAGTTCAATCCGGGCTCTTTTAGTTAAATCGTCAGATTGTACAGGTCGGCGTATATGCCGCCTTTTTCAAGAAGCTCATCATGCGAGCCTTCCTCGGCTATGCCGCCCTCGGTCAGTACGATTATCCTGCCGGCGTTCTTTACCGTAGAAAGCCTGTGCGCTATCGTGATGGTGGTACGTCCTTTTGCGAGTTCGGCGAGGGACTCCTGTATGTAGCGCTCGCTCTCGTTGTCGAGAGAGGAAGTGGCTTCATCGAGTATCAGTATAGGCGGGTTCTTGAGGAAGACTCTGGCGATGCTGATCCTCTGCTTCTGGCCTCCGGACAGCCTCGCTCCGCGCTCTCCCACATAAGTGTCATAGCCATCAGGAAGCTCGCAAATGAATTCGTGAGCTCCCGCGAGCTTTGCCGCTTCTATTATTTCTTCGCGGCTCGCTCCCGGCTTTCCGTATTCGATGTTTCCTGCAACGGTATCCGAGAACAGATACACAT
Organism: Anaerovoracaceae bacterium; assembly: GCA_045116695.1. GTDB lineage: Bacteria > Bacillota > Clostridia > Peptostreptococcales > Anaerovoracaceae > Crickella. The sequence goes on from JBGUME010000313.1 coordinate 571, forward strand.
CCTGCTGCATCATGCCTATCCTTGTGCGGAGAGAGCGCACCTTATAGTCGCGTATGTCTCTTCCGTCTACAAGAATGGCTCCGCCGTTCACATCGTAGAAGCGCGGTATCAGGTTGCAGAAGGTAGTCTTGCCCGCGCCGCTCGGGCCGACTATGGCGACGTTCTCGCCGCTGTTTATCTTAAGTGACAGACCCTTCAGCACGTAAGTTTCTCCGGATCCGTTTTCATCGTCATCAGGACCGCTGACCTCGGTGTAAGCGAATGAAACATTATCGAACTCGATGTCTCCACGCACCTCATCAGGCATGTCGACCGCGCCCGGCATATCTTCGATCTCTATCCTGGTATCCATTATCTCGATGAATCTCTCGATGCCGGTTATTCCGCGCTGGAACTGTTCGGTGAATTCCACCACACGGCGGACGGACTCAAGCAGCACAGCCACGTACATGAGGTACGCGATGAAGTCGCCGGCTGTGATCTTGCCCTTTATGAGAGCCAGTGATCCGAAGAATACGATGGAGATATACATCAGGCCGTCAAAGAGACGGGTGACTCCTCTGAATCCGGCCATGTTTTTATAGGCGTATTTCTTTGTGCTGAGGAACCTCTCGTTGCCTTCATCGAATCTGGCTTCTTCTACGTCTTCATTGGCGAACGACTTTGATACGCGTATGCCAAGCAGGCTGTCCTCGACATGCGAGTTGATCTCGCCGAGCTCGGATCTCTGCCACTTGAAGGCGTTGCGCATGCGCACCCTGAATCTCATCGCGCATAGCAGCATGAGCGGTATGAGAGCGAAGAGCAGCAATGTCAGAGGCACGTTGACCCGTATAAGGACGGCGAATGACACAACGATCTTGACAGCCGCAATGAAGTATTCTTCAGGGCAGTGATGAGCAAACTCGGTTATGTCAAAGAGGTCCGTGGTTATGCGGGATATCAGCTGTCCCGTCTTGTTGCTGCTGTAGTAGCCGTAGGAGAGCTCCTGGAACTTTCCGAAGAGATCCTTTCTCATGTCCTTCTCGATGCGGGCGCCCATTATGTGGCCGCGGTTCTGCATGTAGTAGTTGGCCGATACATCGATTATCCTGAGTGCTATATACAGCAGGGTAAGGCGGACTATCAGCTCTACAGTCAGATCGGAAGGAGAAGTGGTTATGGTGTTGGTGATGAACCTCACTATCAGAGGCAGCACAAGATCGCACACACTCGTGAGCGACGCGCAGAAAAGGTCGAACAAAAGTATGTGCATATACGGTTTGAAGTACGGATAGAAACGCTTCAGCAGATATTTAGTTGACATCTGTTTCTGTTCCATAATGTGATTATTATACACTTAAACTTGAAGAATAACGCTGTTTCTAATAAAATTAATCAGTTAGAAAACCGCACGATACCAACGGCGGTATACGGAGTGAAAACACATGACAACGATCATTTTCAAAATACTGCTTATAATACTGATCGCGGCACCGGTGATCGCGTTCTCGCTTTACATCTACGGCAAGATGCTCAATTTCATTCGCGAAAAAAACAATGTAGAAAAGGCCAGACT
>JBGUME010000314.1:0-4843 GCA_045116695.1 Anaerovoracaceae bacterium
TCCTTTCACATATAGGGGGAGGTGCTTGCCCTCCCCTTTTTCTACTTAAGTTTGTTCGGAAACTTCTTTAAAACTAGAAGCTTGTACCGTCAGGTTCGAAGGTGAACCCGTATGCATCTCTTATCAGATCCGCTGCGAGCATCTCGAATTTCTCGTGATAGCAGTTCTCATAGTAGATCTCTTCTATCGAGTCTCTTCCGTATGCATCCGGGGATATAGCTTCCGCTATATCCCTGCAGCCGAGCATGATTTCTTCCTGGAATATGTCGTGTATCGCCGCATATGCCTTGGACGGGATCATCTTGCGGGAGCCCCTGTCAACCGAGGAGCATCTTGCTTCTTCCACTGCTCTTATGATGTCGTCAATGCCGGCATCTGAACACGCGTAGATCATCATTGCGATGTCTCTTGAAGAGAAATAAGGATCCTTACACGCCTTTATCAGCTTCTGGTAGGCGTCACCGTCTCCGCCTTCGAACAGGTTCATTCTTGCGCAAAGCTCCTGAATGCTTTCGGTAAATTTTTTTCTTTTCGTTTCCATATATTCTCCTTCCTTTTCTCATGGAGAAGGAGGGTTTTTGAGCCCTCCTTCTTTCTAAAGATTAGTTTTTAGGCACTGAACTCCACGATATAGTTGAGGCAAACATCTGCCTCGTCGCAGAAATCCGTTTCGTCGTTTCGTAGTCCTGTTTTCGCTGCTTCGCTTGAGAGGTCTGGTATGACGGTTCACAGGCAGATACATCGAAGGATATACAATGCCGTCTACTTTATAGCCTCTGTAAGCATTCATGTCGAACTGTGCCTATTAAGCCACGGCCCCGCGTGCAAACAGCCATCTGTCGTAGACGTAGTTGTAATCCTTGCCAATTATCCCTGCCAGGCGCTCAAAGCAGCGGGCTCTTATGATGCTGTCGCCCACACCGATAATCTCATAGACATTACCGGCGTTTCTGATAGCGTTATAAAGATCCCTGAAGGTTGCTTCTTCGTCGATCTCGCTGCCGAGATCATCTTCCGGATACGTTTCTTCGTACCATTGTCTCAATCTTTCTTCCATGTGTTCTCCTTTCCACTTTGCAAGAAAAAAGGCGCCGCCTTAGTGCAACGCCATAGATTTATATAAAATCCAAAAACAAAAAATGCACCCGCGATCCAACGAGTGCCCTTTGATTTTGAATGTTAATTATTTATGTACTAATGTTAGCAAACCGGAGGCGACAATGCAAATAAAAAATGCCTCCCGAAGGAGGCGTGTGGTGATTGTCTCGGGTCATTTGAACTCGACTGCGAGTTTTTTGCCTGTAGCTGCAGCAAGCTTTAAAAGCGTTTCCAAAGAAGGACGACACTTTCCGCATTCTATGCGGCTCAGATTGGACTGCCTGATGCCGGCAATTTCAGAGAGCTGCTGTTGTGTCAGCCCGCATTCTGCGCGCAGGCTGATTATCTCTGAAATGATCTGGTATGTGAATTCATCCTCTTCCCAGAGCTTTTTGAATTCAGCATCCTCCATGGATTTTTCCAGCGTTTTCTGAAAATCATTTTTCATTATCAGCATCCTCCTTTCTTTTGAAATATGTCCTTTTGGCTTCGAGTGCATACTCTATCTCATCGGGCGGTGTTTTTTCGGTCTTCTTGATGATCCCGTGTGTTATTATGACGATCTTACCCTCATCGAAGAAGTAGAACAGCCTTGTTATATTGTTGCCAAATATTGTTCTAAGTTCGAAAATTCCGTCGCGCAGAGACTCGGAATAAGGCATACGCAGCCGGTTGCCGTGTATCATCAAAAGCTCCATCGAACGGAGTGTTTTCTCGTACAGCTTAATGTTGTCTTTCATGAGCTGATCAAGAAACAATTCTGTTGGGGTTGCTTCCTCTTCGCCTAATCCGTCGGGGCGAAAATAAAAAATGTCAAACATTATTCTCCTTCCCGGCAATATTCCTTTTTAGGAATATTATTCCTTTTAAGGCATATTGTCAATATTCTCTTCTTTTAGTTTTGCGGGGAGGGCTTATGCCCTCCCCGATGGTTCGTTCGTTTATCTCCAGAAGTCTTTCTTGTCTTCCGGAACCAGGTTTTCGATGGCCTGTGCAAATTCCCTTGCGGGAATCACGGCTACTCCAACGAATTCGCCCTTGCTGTTGACGTGAAGTATCTGCACGTCGTCTCCGGGCTCGGCCTGGCGTATGTCTACGAACTTGTTGTCGTCGAGCTTTACGCTGATAACCATTCCCTTTCTCCTTTCTTTTGTATTATTCTTCCGGGAGCATTCTTACATGCTTTTCCCAGTCCGGCTTCAGTCTGACCATCTGGGCCACGCCGTAGCCGACCTGTATCTCAGACAGCTCCTTTTCCACTATGTCTCCTACGACAGTGTCGTAGAACTCCGGGGGCATCTTGTATTTCGGAAGAATTACAAGCTCATCGGTAAGCGGAAAATGATAGTACGCTGACACGTTTACCGTCACATAACCATACATTTCAAAGCCCATCTCGGGATCCTCGGTGTAGGCTGCGATCGCGAGCGTGTCATCTACAGAATATCTTGCCTTCTGATATATCAGATCCATTTCGTTCTCCTTTCCTGTGTCTTTGCCACTATTCTCCTGAGCATTCTGCCGGAGACTACTCCTGGACCGGCATGCAGCAGCAGTCCATGTGTAACGGGCCGGAGCCTTCACGCTCTTTTTCCCATACATGCGATGTTTCCGCTGCACACTTTTCGTCAGGGATCTCGTGGATCTCCTTCTCCCAGTCGCTGCAGATCCATTTGTCGCTCTCGCCTTCCACAAGATAACCGCAGTCTCTGCAGCGGTCCTTCACGGGATCAGGTATGCAGTACCCGAAACCAAGGGCTTCGATCTCATCGTCAGTTGCGCCGGCATTGCGAAGAGCCTCAGCGACATACTCCGATTCGCAGGCCGCGTTCAGGTCGTTCTCAACGTAACGCGACAGGATCTGTATGGCCCTTTCTCTGGATATAGGGACGTAGTGCCCGAATCTTTGGGTGTAGGGATGTACGGGCGCAAGAGGCACTCCTGCGTCCCAGAAGCAGATATCTGCTGTCCAGGAAAGCAATTCCTCAAGTTCCTCGTCAACCCCTCTGCCGTCCTCGATATCGATGTCTTCGAATATCTTTCCTTCTTCACTGATCTCAATGAAGGCATGGCGGAAGCTGTGAATAGCGTCTTCAAGGGCCTGCGCCTCTGCCGTTCCCCAGCAGACATCGTCCCAGTAGACACATCTGTAGGTGTTGTCGGGAGTGGTCCTGTCATACACCTCGTGTGTCTCTGTGATGCTGTTTACAAGCCTTTCGATCCTTGGCCAGTCGATGATATCGACCGCTATGGCTACTTTTGACATAACGCTCATCTGATCACCTCCATGCTCCATACGCGAGATCGACGGACGGATCCCAGAGGCCTCTCTTTGGCTCTCTGTACTCCGTAACTTCGATAACTCCTTCACAGATAGCGTCGCCGAAGTCGTAGTCTTCGATGCTGATCTTATCGAACATCTCTTCAGCCTTGTCCAAAGCTTCCGCTTCCGACTCGGCATCAACGTCGATATCGACACCCATCTGAATAGAATAGTGAATCTTGTAACCTTTCATTACATTCTCCTTTCCTTGTGTAAGAAAAACAGACACCGCCGTAGTGCAGTGTCTTTGATATATATAAACTCAAAAAACAAAAAGAACCCGCTTTTGTGGCGAGTCGTTTGTGTTTTGAGATTATTAATTATAAGTATAAATATATTATCAAAAGATGGTTGGAATGGCAAGACATTGCAGGTTCTTCTAAAGAAAAACGCCCTCCCCGGAGGAAGGACGTCTGCTGCGTTATGCAGCGAATTCACAGAAATCTACAGGCGTTTCCCTGTAGAGTTCGTAAATCTTTTCTTTTAATAATTGTACAATGAGATCCGCTTCGCCTTTTGTCGGCTCGTAAGCATGTACTTCCGCGTCATCAGGCCTGTCGATGATATACATGACTTCAAGGGCCTGCGTATACGGATCATAGACCGCATAGAGATCCACCCAGGCATCATCGTCGTATCTGGTGTCCGTGCCGAATTTGGCATCTACATCGAACCACGTTTCCAGGTAAAACTCTATCTTTCTTCCGTCGTCGCTGATCCGGATCTCCGAATCAACTGCAAGGTCGTCTCTCTCAAATTCTCCGTTGAGCTTCATAGCCAGTCCTCCTCTTCGTCAGTGCTCCAGCCCTGATTCGGGTCTGAATCTGAAGGTCCGCAAAGCTCGTATACCGCATCCGGATCATGTGTGATCTTGATCGGGTACGGCAATGCGGCATTATCGTCATCGTAGCAAGACAGTTCGATGCCTATGAAGCGCCATGGCATTGCGTGAAGCGTTTCCACTTCTTCTCTCGTCTGGGAGAGGTCAAGATAGTCCTCTGCCCAGCTTTTGTCGCCGAGCGTCCGGTCTATCTTTTCCGTATATGACGGATCGCGGGCCTGGATCTTCGTGAGATATTCCTCCCTTTTCTTCGCATGCGGGAATTCGAAGTCTTCTGTAAGAGCTATTCTGTTCCAGTCTGCGACAAGGTCGTGAATGTCATGACCTCCAAAGTGGCCGTAGCCGTCATAGCAGAGTTCGTGTATGTGTCCGCCGCCGAATTCCTCAGGCACAAGCACGTACACGTCACGATTCACGTTATCCAGTATCTGTTCCTGCGTCCTGCAGTCAAGCCAGCTGTACTGTCCCATGTCTGTTTCTCCTTTCTGTTATTCCCACCAATGTTCTTTCCTGTGAGGAAGCGGTCCGAAGTGCTGCTCATACGCGCCGGCTATCATTTCCATCTCGCGTTCTGAAAGCAT
>JBGUME010000315.1:0-2312 GCA_045116695.1 Anaerovoracaceae bacterium
CTTTCAGAGATCTTTTAATGCTACAGCTGAGGACATAGGGAATACATCGTATGATGCTGCATTGTCGGTTCGACATGAAGGTGCTGAAGATAAATATCTGGTAGGAATAAAAACCTTTGGCATTAATTCAGGATACCAGAAGGTAGCACAGTTCAAGGCGAACATCAACGAATGGTCTAACCTCACCGCATTGGCTGAAAGAAATGCAAAGAATGAGAACGGTGAATACAAGGAAAAGAGCGAGATAGACAGATGCAACAAAGACGTCTACTTGAAATTAGCCTTGCAGATTGCGCAACTAAGGAATAGCAGAATAGATTCATCTGTTGCAAACATTAGAGGATTCCGCGTTGATGCAGGAGATGATAATGTGCATTCCGTATACCATGTACTGATGCCTTCTCCTAAGGATGAAGAGCCAAGGATCTATGTTGGAGAAACCTCATACGATAAAATAGATCTTGCTAACATTTCAATAGATGGCTGTACATCAAAATCTCATCCTGCGAATTTCGTGTTTAAAGATGGGAACCATACTTACCGATATACATCTGCAGACAGTCAGCTGCTAATGGATTTCCAGAATAAAGACATAGTTGTTGAACACTGGAATGTTATATATGCAGATGATGCTTACGCGATTTTTTCTAAGATAGCAGAAGCTGTTTTAGGAGAGGAAAAACAAGAAGAGGTCGCTAAGGAAGCTCCTAATGCTGCTTTACTGCCACAGAAACAAGAAATAACGGAAGAATACTTCTGGCAGATTGTAAATGAGGATGGTGAGGTGGAGCTGTTTTCTGGGTTTAACAGCTTTTATGGCGTCGGGTCAAAGCTTGGTAAAGACACTCGTAAGCAGAGAATTAGGAAGATAAGTGAAGAATACGCGAATAGCGTACCGAAGCAGACCCTGTGGTCTGTTGTTGAGGGATTGAAACAGTTTTTACTGATTCCGAGCTCATCGATGGGCGAGAAGCTGCAAAAAGTTGAATTGAGAAAAAGGATATTGTCGCTAGTAAATGAATGCGATGATGCGGGATTCAGGGCAGAAGTAACCAAGCTCCTATTCCGTCCGCTGGATGAAATGTATATTCCTGTACCGGATGCAAAGAATTTTCATAAGCAACATCCGAACTTCTTTAGTAAAGGAGCTGGATCTCTAGAGCCAGGAACGAATAGTCTAAAGCTGCCAAAGGAAGAGCGCAGATTTAATCTGGTGTTTGAACCGTCAGGAGATACGTTGTCCGCGTATATTACACAGGATAACGGTAAAGCTATTGAGTCCTATGAAAAACAAACCTACCTTGGACAATGGATCCTTAGAGGAATTTTTCAACTTGATGAATATGAGCCGTTAACGAAAAAACGGTTGGATGAAATGGGCATAAACGCGTTGCGCCTGTACAAGGTGAAAAACTCTGATGATGTACACATTGAGTTTGTCTGGAAGGAGCCAGAGGAAGCAATAAGTTGCAGATATCCGGAGTCCATAGAAGGCTTCTGGGATATGGGCATGGTAGCTGAAGAAGGGCTACTAGATAAATACAATAAGTGAGTACTGTATAGCAACATCAATCATGGTGCTGCTATTGTGTTTCTAGATGGGAAAGAGGATTAAATAATATACATCCGAGAGCATAGGCATCTCTCGGTGTGATGAGGATCGTGAGTGCATCAGCAGATGCATTGAGCGGTCCTTTTTTCATTGCCTGAATATTGAAGGAAGGAGGTGATTATATGGCGAGGACAAAGACCGTTGAGGAGCTGCAGGCAGAGCAGGAACGCATCGAGAATGAACTGAAGATCAAGACTCAGAAGCTGAAAGCACTAAAACAGCAGCAGCAGGAACAGCTCCGTAAGGAGCGTACTCATCGTCTCTGCACTCACGGTGCGATGCTTGAACAGTATCTTCCATCGGAAGAATACAGCGACAAACAGATCGATGAGTTCTTTAGAACGATGTTCCAGATCCCGGAAGTATTGCGTATTCTTCAGCGGATCAAGGAACAGACTGATGAGCAGCCGGAGACAGGATAAGTCCCTTTCTGTGAAAGGGCGCAATTATACACGCCCCCAGGGCGTGCCATTGCGTTCTCCGAAGGCTCCTGGCCGGAGAGGCCGACGTCAGGCACTCTGCGTGCCTTTCGTCACAGGGGATGCATCCGCTCCCCTGCGCAGGCAAAGCCTGCTACCCCTGGGGTTGACTTGCATCCTGCGATCGTCAGGCCGACCTCAGGAACACAAGTCATGACCGTGTGTCACTGCATCGTTATTTGCGACAGGCACACGGTCTTTTCTTTTCCGGGCAGTATGGA
>JBGUME010000316.1:0-2302 GCA_045116695.1 Anaerovoracaceae bacterium
CATCGGGGTGTGGCTCAGCTTGGTAGAGCGCTTCGTTCGGGACGAAGAGGTCGCGTGTTCAAATCTCGTCACCCCGACCAATGGCCGTCGATCTGAGGATCGGCGGTCTTTTTTATTTCTATTTCATTATTACCGGAGCGTGCCTGTGTTCGCTCCCCTCTCTGATATCCGCGCCGGTCATAAGGTTGTAGATATCTGTTGCATGCATGTCCAGTTCAAGAAGTTTCTGCGCTTTTTCGCTTAAATCTCCCATGGATTTATTCACATTTATGATCACAGGCAGATCTGCCGATCCGTCATCTCTCATCTCAGCGAGAAGCTTTCTTCCTTTTTCGTTGGTTCCAAGCACTCTTATGTACTCAGGCTCCGATATATCGTATTTACTTCTTGTGATTCCCAGCAACAGCTGCATGCAGAGTCTGGAGAGTCTGGTGTATGTATACCTTTTGGACTTTATTTTTTTTATAAAAGATGTCCAGGAATTTGCTTCGCCCAGAGATGACTTCATTAGATTGGCAAGTCCTTCCCCTCCGGACGGACAGTCTTCTATGATCTCCGCATCTGTTGAGAGAACAGCATACGTAAGAGCATCGAACCATTTATCTCTGTCCGGTCCGGTCAGATGGCACTTTTTCAGTGCTTCCGCAGTGCATTCAGGTACAAATCTCCCGGCATCAAGCCCGTCAAAAGCCTGTGTCCTTATTGATGAAGCGCTTTGATACGCTGCGTTTTCATCATAAGGATCGCTGTATCCCGCTCCTTTTCTGTGTATCACGACAGGCTCGGCCATTCTCATTGCTTTGATATACTCGACCGCAAGTATTGCATTCGGCTTGTCGAACAAATTTCTATCACCGAGTATCTCACTGTCGCTTTCAGGGTCCGTTCCTTTGAGAGCAGCCCGCATCTGAGCGTAAGCAAGCTCTCTGGCTGCCGGATAAGAGAGGCCCTTATCACGCATTTTTAAAATGATGCTATCTATTTCTGCATTTTTGTCTCTAAAAGTCTCCGCTATCCTTTTGAGCGGTTCAGCGTCATCCGTCTCGCTGCCGAAAGCGATATGCGACACTTTTCCGGTCGCTTCAAGCAGTCTTACTCCCGCACCGGCGTACTGGCCTGCATTTCCGAGGCAGAAGAGCGCCGGTATTTCAATGACAAGGTCGGCGCCGCTTTTCAGGGCAAGTTCTGTCCTTGTCCATTTGTCGATGATCGCAGGCTCGCCCCGCTGAACATGATCGCCGCTCATGGCCACAACAACAGCGTCAGCGCCTGTCAGAAGACGGGCCTGCTCCAGATGATATACATGACCGTTATGAAGCGGATTGTATTCAGCTATGATGCCGCATGCTTTCATGGTTTTTCTTCTCTCAGTAAATACGGGGCCTGCTTCAACGGCAGACCCCGCTAAATCAATTACTCCGCGGTTTTACTCTTCGCTTGCAGGTTCTGCAGGCTCTTCTGCGACCGGCTCCTCACCGAGACGTACCCTCTCTGCGAGTGTCTTCATTTCCTGACGGTTCTGATTCACTCTGGCGTTGATGTTTGAAAACATCTGGTTGAAGTACTCAGTCATAGGCTGGATGTACTGACCGCTCACGCCTGCGATATCCGTCTGCATGTCATAAAGAAGCTGATCGATATACTCATACGATCTGTACTTCATATAATTGGCATGGTTCTCGGCCTCTTTGAGGATAGCATCGGCTCTCTTCTGAGCGTCCTTGTAGATATTGTTATTATTTACAAGGTATTCGACCTGATCTTTGGCCTCATTGATCATTCTGTTGTACTCTCTCTTGGCATCGCTTATGATACGGTCTCTCTCCTGGTCGAGCCATTTTGCCTGCTGGATGTCGCGAGGCAGATTTGCGCGTATGTCTTCGATGATCTTCTGGGCTACATCAAGGTCGATGATGCCTTTTTCCGAGAATGGCATCTTGCTTGAAGAAGTGATCAGATCTTCCAGTTCCTCAAGAAGAGACATTAATTTGATGCTGTCGTCGTTCATGGTTATTCCTCCCGTTATATTATTCAGGAAAGGCTTATGCCTTTCGCGTTATTCACTTAGTTTTTCTTTTATCCTCTGTGCAGCATATGGCGGAACAAGATCGTCCACACTGCCTCCCAGTGAGGCGACCTCTTTGATAAGACTGGAGCTTATGAACGAATTCCTAGGATCTGTCATCAGAAGCACCGTCTGGGTACCTCCGGTGAACAGAAGATCGTTCATCTGCGCCATCTGAAGCTCGTTCTCAAAGTCATTTACCGCCCGAAGACCTCTTATATATGCAGTGAAGCCGTT
>JBGUME010000317.1:0-2759 GCA_045116695.1 Anaerovoracaceae bacterium
GAGAAATCAATGTCCACGCCATGGTTCTCCTTGATCATCTTAAGCGCGTCTCTTATGACTGTTAAGTTCCTAAGCCCAAGGAAGTCCATCTTGAGAAGCCCAAGCTCCTCTATAGTCGTCATGTTGAACTGCGTCGCGACGCCCTTGTCTGATGAATAAAGCGGCACGTACTCATCAAGCGGCATTTTTGAGATTACGATGCCGGCCGCGTGCGTAGAAGCGTGGCGCGGCAGCCCCTCAAGAGCCATTGAAAGATCAAGCACCTGCTTCACCAGAGGCTCCTGCTCATAGCGCTGCCTGAGGTCAGGGTTCATCTCAAGAGCCTTTGCGATCGTGATGCCAAGCTCATTCGGGATGGCCTTCGCGATAGCATCGCCCTCAGCGTAAGTCGCGTCGAGCGCCCTCGCTATATCTCTCACTGCCGCCTTTGCCTTCAGCGTTCCGAAGGTTATGATCTGCGAGACCTTGTCCTTTCCGTACTTTCTGATGACATAGTCGATGACCTCCTGCCTTCTCTCGATGCAGAAGTCTATGTCTATATCCGGCATGGATACACGCTCAGGATTCAAAAACCTCTCAAAGATGAGGCTGTATTTGATAGGGTCTATCTCAGTGATATCCAGGCTGTAAGACACGATGCTGCCCGCAGCCGATCCACGGCCTGGCCCGACTGCGATGCCGTGCGACTTCGCGTAGTGGATGAAATCCCAGACGATAAGGAAGTACTCCACATAGCCCATGCCCTCGATGACCTTGAGCTCGGTCTCGAGCCTCTGACGGTATCCGCTTTCCGGATCCATCGCCTCAGCGCCATACCTCTTCACAAGTCCCTTGTAGCAAAGCTCTCTTAAGTATTCGTCAGTCGTCTTGCCGTCCGGCGGTATATATTCAGGCAGGTGGTAATTGCCGAACTCGAATTCGACATTACACCTTTCCGCTATCTCCTGAGTCCTGTCGATGACCTCAGGCATGTCAGGGAAGAGAGCTCTCATCTCATCTTCCGACTTGACATAGAACTCGTCGTTTTCGAATCTCATGCGGTTCTCGTCAGTCACCTTCGCCTGAGTCTGGATGCACATCAGAACATCCTGAGCAGTCGCGTCGCTTCGCCTCATGTAGTGAGCGTCGTTTGTCGCGACAAGCGGGATCCCCGTCTCTTCGCTCAGGGTCTTAAGCCCCGCGATGACCCTCTCATCCTCTTCAAGGAAGTGGTTCTGTATCTCCAGATAGAAGTTCTCTGCCCCGAAGTTGTCCCTAAGCCAAAGCGCCTCTTTTTTTGCGCTCTCGTAGTCCCTGTTCAGGATCATCCTCTGCACGTTGCCCGCCAGGCAGCCCGACAGGCAGATCAGCCCTTCGCTGTACTGGCTCAGAAGGTCCTTGTCCACACGCGGCTTATAATAGAAGCCGTCCACGTAACTTTTGGAGACTATCTTAACCAGATTGCTGTAGCCCTGCTGATCCTTTGCCAGAAGTATGAGATGGCCGGAGTTGCGGTCCTTGTCAGGATCCTTGTCATAAAGCGTCCTGGCAGCCGTGTACACCTCGCAGCCGATGATAGGCTTGATGCCCGCCTTCTTGCATGCCTTGTAAAAATCGATCACGCCAAACATCGCGCCGTGATCCGTAATGGCGCACGAATCCATGCCGAGCTCCTTGACATACGCAGGGAGCTCGGAGATCCTGCTCATTCCGTCGAGCAGGCTGTATTCAGTATGCAGATGCAAGTGCGTGAACATATTCTATTTATCCTGTTTTCATTACCCTTTTTCTCTTCAGACCTAGTCACATACACAGTAAGTATATCATATACAGCAGGCCGACTGTTGCTATTATCACATAGTTAGTTGTACAATACTCGCGTATGTTTTTTCCGGTATTATCAGGTATTCAGGGACAGCATGATCTATAACAACATTCTGGAGGCTCTCGGCAACACGCCGATGATCCGCCTCAATCACATCAACCCGCCTACTAACGCGGAGGTCCTCGTTAAATTTGAAGGTCTGAACGTTGGCGGCTCCATAAAAACAAGAACAGCATATCAGATGGTAAAGGCTGCAGAAGACGCAGGCGTACTGGGTCCGGGCTCAATTATCGTAGAGCCAACCAGTGGCAATCAGGGAATCGGACTCGCTCTTATAGGCGCTGTCCGCGGTTACCGCACCATCATCATAATGCCTGATTCCGTAAGCGAAGAACGACGCAAACTCGTGAAGCATTACGGCGCCGAGGTCCTACTTGTCCACGATGACGGCGACATCGGAAAGTGCATCCACGAGTGCCTTGCGACCGCAATGAGAATGAAGCAGCAGGACAGCCGCGTGTTTGTCCCGCAGCAATTCATTAATATCAACAACATCGTCGCCCAGAAGACCACCACCGCTCAGGAGATACTTGAGCAGGTCGGCGGCCCCATCCACGGGTTCTGCTCCGGTATAGGCACAGGCGGCACCATCACAGGCATAGGCGAAGTCCTCAGAGAGCACAACCCGGACATCGAGATCTGGGCCGCCGAACCTGAAAACGCTGCCATACTTGCAGGCGGAAGCATCGGCACCCATGTCCAGATGGGTATCGGCGATGGCCTCATCCCAGACATCCTCAACACAGAAGTCTACGACAACACCTGCATCATCCCTGACGACAACGCACTCGACATGGCCAAGCGCCTTGCAAGAGAAGAAGGTATAATGTGCGGCATCTCATCCGGCACAAACGTAGTGGCAGCCATAATGCTGGCAGAGAAGCTCGGCCCGGGC
>JBGUME010000318.1:0-2218 GCA_045116695.1 Anaerovoracaceae bacterium
CATATATAGATGGCAATAGTAAAGTTCACCTGCTTTGTTTTATCTTTATTAGCAGCGTTTTTAATTACATGGGTAGTTATTATCTCACAATAGTTGTACAGCGTCAGTGTCACCATACTGATTACTTACCCAGGATGTATCTGAGTCATTGGGACTATGTGCGATACTAAGATTGCTTCCATCACAGGCAATCAGTTTAAATCCATGATAGTTGTGAGCATTTCTGTTGTTGGCTGCAGTAAACGATTTAAACAGATACTCAAATGCCTCAGGTAATACCTTCGCTCGTTGCTGCGTGTATGCTGAAACAGAAGGTGTATTAGTATCAAAGTTGAAGTAATCTAATAATTCCTTTCTCATTGTACAGCCTCCTGAATTCATGGTTAACGGTAAACGGTACCATTACGCTTTCTTACAGGTCGTTTCTTGACATATCGATGATATGTTCCCGCATACGCGTCCGCGCAGCTACATCGTCGCGCTGGTTGATCGCTTCTACAATGCTCCGGTGCTGCTGGCACATCCGGTCCAGAATACCGTCATCCCGTTTTATGGCCCGAGTAAAGTTTCCTTCGATTTCCTGGCGCCATACCGCAGCGACCGCAGCCATGGATGCGATGATCATCGTATTGTGGCTTGCGTTCGCGACGCCTTGATGAAACTGCATATCAAGAGATGCCAGTTCTTCTACGTTTCGCCGTTCCTTAGCTTCATCGAGTTTATCGATCAGAGAGTTCAGCAGAGTAATATCCTTTTTGGATGCGTGTTCCGCGGCGGACGCTGCAGTCTGTGCTTCCAGCATGAGACGGAATTCCAGGAATTCCTCTTGCGAGCTGCGAAGCGCAACGTTCTTAAGCGGTGTCGCTTCTAAAATCTGTTCAAGATCATTGACGACTGTTCCCCGCTTGCTCCTTTGAATATATCCGGCCAGCTCGAGCGCCTTGTAGGCCTCGCGGATCGTGCTTCGTCCGATGTTGAGCTGTTGGCACAGGACGGTTTCGTTCGGAAAGACATATCCTGCGCTGAGCGAACCGCTCTGGATCAGCTCACTGATCTGTGTGAAAAGCCTGTCCGACATGTTTTTCTGTGTCTGGACATCGAGCATGGAGGACAAGTCGGTTTCGTGTGTTGACATAACCATTCTCTCCCATAAAAATGTGTGTTGTCATACAAAATATAGCAATTCTTAAATTCCATGTCAAGCAAAGATTCGGAAAGGCAAAAAACAACGTTGTCATTTGTGCAAATTAGGGAATAATACAACCGATTTGAGTGTTTGAAAATATTATGAAAAAAGGAGTTGACAAAATCATGCATCTCTTTTATAGTTTTACTTGTCAGACAACGTACAACATACAATAAAACGCAAAAGGGAAATGAAACCTACAAAGAGGAGGAACAACATGGCTTACAACGAAATGATCAAAGGCATCATCGACGGCGTGGGCGGAGAAGCGAACATCGAGAGCGCGACCCACTGCTTCACCAGACTTCGTCTGGTTCTCAAAGACGAGAGCAAGGCTGACAAGAGCAAGCTCGAGTCCATCCCCAAGGTAATGAAAGTGGTCCAGGCCAACGGCCAGACCCAGATCGTCATCGGCAACGAAGTGGCGAATGTCTATAAAGAACTGATCGCGGATCATCCCGGTCTTGCAGGCGGCGAGAAGCCCGCAGAAGTAAAGCAGGAGAAGTTATCCATCCAGGGCGTGCTGAACACGATCGCCAGCATTTTTACACCTACGATCCCCGCGCTGGCCGGAGCCGGCGTTATCAAGGGCCTGCTGGTCCTCTGCACAACTCTCGGTTTTTTGGCAAAAGATACCGGCACTTATCAGATCCTCAACTCGGCATCTGACTCGATCTTCTACTTCATGCCCCTGGTGCTGGCATACACATCTGCCAAAATATTTGGCTGCTCTATTCCGATCGCAATGGCCATCGGTGGCAGCTTGCTCTACCCGAACCTCGTATCTTTCATGGCTGAGGCGGAGAGCTTGACCTTCCTCGGGATCCCGGTCATCAAGACGACCTATGGCTCCTCCGTCATCCCGATCATCCTGGCAGTTCTGGTGTACTCCAGACTGGAAAAGTTCCTGGATAAGACGATCCCGCAGGTAATGAAAGCCGTTGTCGCTCCACTGATCTCCCTGCTGATCATGGTACCCGCGACGCTGCTGGTTTTTGGCCCCTTCGGAAACTACACCTCTGAAATGGTAGG
>JBGUME010000319.1:0-4826 GCA_045116695.1 Anaerovoracaceae bacterium
GATGTACTCGATGTATGGGACGCTGTTGCTGAGGGTATCCTGATGCCTCTCACAGGTCTGATCATGGCTATCCTGATCGGCTGGATCGTACCTCACTACATCGATGACGAAGTTGAGTCCAGCTCGGCATTCAAGTCGAAGGGCTTCTTCAACTTCTGTATCAAGTGGCTCGGACCTATCTTCATGATCCTCATCGTGATCGGTCAGATCCAGAGCGTAATGAGCCTGACACAGTAGGCTGAATTACAAATCAAATGAGACGTATAAGCGTACACATCCTTGCCCCGGCATTTGCCGGGGCTTTTACTTTTTTATTGTTCTTTTGTATAATAATTCCAGTTTTTGATTGCTCCGGGCCAAAAGCCCGCATCTTTTGAAGAAGGACTTTAGACATGTTAGTTGACAGATTCCCATGGCTTCTTGAGCCAAACATTCTCACGCTCCTGATCCGTGCCCTTCTCGCTCTTCTCTGCGCAGGTCTTATCGGTTATGACAGAGACGCGCATGGTTCGGCTGCAGGACTGAGAACACACATACTTGTATGCATTGGAGCCATGCTCGCCATGTGCACCGGAGAATTCACATCCATGTATTACGGCGGAGATGCCTCTCGTATAGGCGCACAGGTCGTTTCGGGCATAGGTTTCCTTGGCGCAGGTACTATCATCGTACACAAAGGACACATCTCCGGTCTGACTACAGCAGCCGGTCTCTGGGCTTCAGCGTGCATAGGCCTTGCTATCGGAACAGGATTTTATGAAGCGGCTATAGTAGGAACTTTAGCTGTGTACTTTGTAGAACGCGGCATGCGCAATTTGTCTAAAAACATCATGGTCAGGCACGGTCACTATGATGAGGAGCGCCATTCCGATAAGAACGTTGAAATACGGGAATAAGCACTTGAATAACTGATATTACAGATATATACTTTCGGAGTAGCAATTGCTGAATGAAAGGAGCAAAACACCGTGGCAACTAATGAACTGAAGATAGATCGTATAGCTTATTGCGCAGGAATGGATCCTGAAGATTATAAAGCAGCCTGCACTCTTTCTGCAGACGCATCCAAGATCGACTATAACAATTATGATAAAACATATGAGGCTGTTGAAGCCGGAGAATGCGATGTATGTGTTCTTCCATTTGAACGCAGCAGAAGCGGCGAAGTCTCGCATGCCATGGATCTTTTCTACAAAGGAGATCTGAGCATCGTAAAGGTCTTCAAGTGGGACAGCGGCACAGAGATCACCCGTTACGCAGTTCTTTCCAGAGAAGAAAACGCATCTGCCTGTGAAGATGGATCTCGTTTCATGATCATATTCACCGTAAAGAACATGCAGGGCACTCTTGTCAAGGCCATCAACGCGATCAGCAGCCATGGCTTCAATATCCGTTTCCTGCACACCAGACCTCTCAACTATGAGGAATGGGGCTACTATTTCTACATAGAGTGCGATGGCGACGACCAGTCAGAAGAAGGCGGAAAAATGCTTGAAGACCTCTCCTCCGTTTGTGAGACTCTCAAGTTCATCGGACGCTATCCTTCGAAATAAAGAGCATGACAAAAGGCTCCGGAGATCCGGAGCCTCTTTTATTTTTACAGATTACTTCTGCTCTGCCCAATATTCAGTTACATCCAGGACAGTCTCCCCGTCTATCTGTACCGCACATGGTCTTGAAAACTTAACGTGGACTTTCTTGCCTTCTATCACCTTTACCATATCTGTAAGTTCAACATGCTTGCCTTCAAATATTAACGGGAAATTCTTGAGTGACTTGATCTTTGAAGGGCTCATATAAACTATTACAGTCAGATGGTCGCTCGAACGATCCTGCCCCGGGGCCAGATTCATACCGCCTCCGCAGTATCTTCCCTTCATAGCCGGAGCAAGCCAGACATTATCGAACTCATACTCCTTGCCGTCCACATCTATCCATGCATGGCAGGGTTTGAATGCATACAGCAGGCCTTTTATGGCTATCGCAGTGTAATTGATCTTCTTGTTTGGCTTCTTTGCTTTTATCCTGTCGGCCTCTTCACAGCAATATCCGTCGATGCCGAAGCTCATGTTGTTTATGTACTTGTACTCCTTCCCTTTTACTGTTGCTACCGGAAGATTTACAAGATATGGATTGAGCAGTATCTCCTTGCCGGCTACCTCATTGATGTCATTGAGGAAGTCATTCCCCGTGCCTGCACCGAGAATATAAATGTTGTTTTTGATCTTTTCGCAGTCTACATGGTTTATGAGATAGTTGATAGTTCCATCCCCTCCTACCATGACGACTTCATCTTCTTCATTCAGGCCGTCAAAGAATTCAGGATAATCGATCTTTGACGCATCGATAAGGTCGACTCCGGGAATAGCCGGCTTGATGCCGTTATTTGCGAGCGGATTGTACAGATAGTATTTCATCCGGTTTCCTCCTTTTTATTCACCCCTGATATATGCCTTCAGTCTGACTTCATCTTCACGTTCGAGAGAATCAGCGCCATGCATACCGGACAGATTCTCCATGTGATGTCTGAATTCATGTCTTACGACTCCGCGCAGTTTTTCTTTTATGAATTCCCGGTCTTCCATCGGAAATGATCTGGCAAATGATCCGTAATATATCGATATCTTGTTGCCATACCCTGTACGGCTGTATTCACCCAATATGACAAGGTCATCATTTTTGGAATGAGGAGATATTTTTACTTCCTCTTCGAGTATAACGCCGTGATGCAGCTTATCGAACATGTCCTGAGGCAGTTCGGCGCATACTTCTGTCAGTATCTCATGGAATTCATCTATATCAATCATATCATTTTTACTTTTAGCTGAATAATACTTCTTTGAGTGTCTTCTGCAGGGCGTCCATGTCAATAGGCTTCGCTATATGTCCCTGCATTCCCGCTTCTCTTGCCGCTTCTTCATCTTCTTTGAAAGCGTTTGCTGTCATGGCGATGATAGGTATATTCGCGAGCTGCTCATTAGGGAGCTCGCGTATCGTTTTTGCAGCTTCATATCCATCCATCACAGGCATCTGGATATCCATCAGTATACCCTGATAGTATCCCGGTTCCTGAGATACCAATTTTTTGACCGCGATATCACCGTCTTCTGCAGTTTCGATCAGGAAGCCCATATCTGTCAGGATCAGCGTGGCGATCTCCCTGTTGATCGAGTTGTCCTCGGCCAGAAGGAGCCTTATGGTTTTGTTCTCCGCGCATGGGCACCCGCTGTTAGTCATGGATCGCTGTTCTGCGGCATACGGAAGATCGAGGGTAACAATGAATTCACTTCCCTTTCCTTTTTCGGTGATGAGCTGAATATCTCCCTCCATCATATCTACGATTTTTTTAGTGATCGCCATTCCAAGACCCGTTCCCTGCGTTTTGCCGACTGTGGACGTCCTTTCTCTCTCAAAAGGCTGGAAAACATTTTTCGCAAACTCCGCACTCATTCCGATCCCGTTGTCCTTTACCCGGATCTCAAAACGCCCGCTTTCAGGATCATTTTCAGTCTGCTTAAGGGAAAGGATCACTTCTCCGCCTTCCGGAGTGAATTTGCAGGCATTGCTCAGAAGATTCATGATCACACGGTCAAGATGATTGCCGTCACATAATACACATAGCTGCTCAACATCACACATCACTTTGTACTTGATGTCTTTGGCCTCCATCTGTCCGTTCATCAGTTCAGCTGCTTCACGGATGTTTTTCTCGATGTTGATGCATTCAGGTTCCAGCTCCAGCTTTCCGCTTTCAATGCGGCTCATTTCCAGAACATCATTGACAATGGAAAGAAGCTGATGTCCGGCTACATCGATCTTGCGCAGATACTGCAGTTCTTCTTCCCTGGTCTGCCCTTCTTTCTGCGCGATCATGGTATATCCGAGGATCGCGTTGAGAGGCGTGCGGATATCATGCGACATATTTGAGAGGAAGAACGATTTTGCCTCATTGGCTTTTTCTGCCGCTGTAAGGCGCGCTTCAAGCTGCTCGTTCTCCTGGATCCGGCTCGCTGTGCGGCGTATCATCCTGAGTATCACCGCAACAAAGATGCTGCCTCCAAACAGGATGCCGGATACCAGTATATCCGGATTTCCGAAGAGACCGATCGCCAGATAGCCGAACAAAAACAGTACCAGAAGCAATATCGGTATATTCAGAATGTTTCTGTCCTGTTCCCAGTCACCGCGTTCACGAATATGCCTTGAAAAGCTGATATACCGGTAGATATTGTAGACCATCAGGGCACTGCCGAGATAGACCATGCCATAGATCAATGCTTTTACTATACTCATTACTTCTCCCACAACTAATATCTTTCAGGTATATCGGTCGCCATGTAAAGTGTACCGCTGAGTTTGTCGTGCGGCATCAGCTTGCCTTTTCTTAATATTACATTGATGAAATAGATAAAGAAATAGATACGGGAGATAAAAATCAATCCGAGTATCATAGCGTCGATCAGGAAAGAGAACCTTCTGCTCATGAGCCAGCCGGCTATAATAAGCGGTGTCTCAGTAAACAGCAACAGGTACAGATAGCGCTTTATAAGCTGCCCTCTTGACGCTATTCCTCCGTCTTCCGAGACAAGGATCATTCTGCAGGCAGCATGTCCCAGTGTTGATCCTTTTGTTGCGAGAACCTGCACAAGAGATACTAAGCAGAAAAGGAACCAGCAATATACCTCTCCATATATGGAAAAGCCTGTAAACTCAGGGTCCAAGATCTGTATCACACCGAGGAAAAAGATATACACCGCAGAAATGCACACATAATCGAAAACGGCTGCCCATAATCTGCGCATGCCAGTGACCTTTCTGCCTGATGC
>JBGUME010000320.1:0-2214 GCA_045116695.1 Anaerovoracaceae bacterium
ACTCATACGGCGGGTATTCGGTAGGCGTCTATGACCCTAAGACGGGCGACAAGAGCAGGGTGCTGAAGCTGCTGGACGAGCACAGGATAGGGTACTTTGCTCCCGCGGACTATACCGAGGGATCTGAGATGGACGCGCTCATGAAGAGCATCCTGGACAAGACGGCGGAACGTTATAAGTAAGGGGAATGTAAATGTTTTTAACTGTAATGTATTTGATACTCGCGTTCAGCCCGTATCTGGTATACATGTGCCTCAAGACAAAAACCAGAGCATGGATCACACTGATCGTACTCACGCTCATTGTTGATTTCATGGTCTTGCTATACATATTCAGAAGATAATAGGGAGGATCAAAATATGAAAACATTAGTAGCATATTTTTCGGCAAGCGGATATACTGCGTCTCTGGCTAAGACAGTAGCCAAAGCTGCGGACGCGGATCTCTTTGAGATAAAGCCTGTTGACCCGTACACAGACGCGGACCTCAGATGGACTAACCCGCTGGCAAGATGCAATAAAGAAAAGATAGGCAAGAAGGACGTGCCTATCGCTAACAAGGTGGAGAATTTTGATCAGTACGACATGATCTACATCGGATTCCCGGTATGGTACTATGCCGAGCCAAACATCATCGACACTTTCGTGAAGAGCTATGACTTTAGCGGCAAGAAGGTGGCGCTCTTTGCGACATCAGGCGGAAGCGATATAGCTAAGGCGCCGGGCAAGATGCAGCCCCTGATGAACGGCGAGATAGTAGGAGCCAGGCAGTTCAGAGCAGACGAGAGTTTCCCTGTGATCAAGACCTGGACAAACAGCCTGTAATTAAGCATGATCCGGCTGAATGACGCTGCAATTGAATATATGCATAGACTCGGATTCCGGGATGTCGTTCTTGGGGTCATCAGGTATACCACGTGATGCGATCCTCCGAGAATGGAGGTATCGGTAAGTTTTACCGATGGAGACACTGAAGAGTATTCTGAAGGCTATACAAGATACGAATCGCAGACAGGGTATGTGTATGTTCCTGCAAAGGGAGTCATCATAGAACAGCCGGCTGCGATCAGATACGAGCGGCATCCGTGGATCGAGGCTTTTGAATTGGACGGGATCAGGCCTGAACCTGCCCGCAGAGAAGGCTTTGGAGAGAAAAGCATCCAGGGCTTCATACTGTCACTTGGAAAAGTATATGATGATGTCCAAAGTGACTATGATATGTTTGTTAAAGAAGCCGGTTTTGAAGCGGAATCTTTCTTCAAACATGTTACTGACAGGATGATGGCAGAGGCTTCTTCTGAGCCTGAGCAGTTCAGGCGGTTTTCCGGCTTTACAGAGAATATGTGGCGTCTTGGGGACGAGCCGTCATATGATCTGGCGATGGAAACAGTGATCCCGGCGCTAAGGAAAAACAGGGACATTTGGGACAGATTCAAGGCTGATATCACTGATGAATTCAGAGAAGCTTTGGCCGGATAAAGTGGATAATGATAGTACAATATCTAAAATCCTGATGTATAATACAAGTTACGCAGTAAGCGGGCTTGCCGTCATGTTACCGGCGCCGGATGCGCGCAGGCGATGCTGCGGCAGACCCGTAAAAATATAGATAAAAGAAGGTTTTGAAATGGATAAGTTTAACAACAACGAAGATTTTGATTATACGATAGTTATGGACCCTAGGTATCCGGGACTCGACCCTATAAAGCACGAGCCGCTCGCAGAGGCCGGGCCTGAGAAGAGCCGTGAGGAAAAAGCTCCTGCGAAGGAGAAGGCTGCTTCGAGTTCGGAAAGACCGGTCATCGATCCGTGGGAGCGCCTGTACTCTGAATACGAGGAGATGTGCTTCAAGGATCCGACGATCCTGGACAAGGACGATGCCTATCCTCATTCGTATCAGTGGCGCGTGGGCGACAGATATGACCCGGCAAAGATCGAGGTGCTGAAGGCAGCGCTGAGTGAGGGCAAGAGGATCACGGATACGGAGGCGTATCAGGAATATATTGAAGATATAAAGAGCCGCAAGCTTGAACCATTATCATGGGAATAGGGAGTTTTGACATATGACAGATTTTGAAGAATTCGAAGGAGGCGTGGCGGTAGCTGAGGCGCCTAAGGAAGAAAAGGCGGCGGAAGCGCAGGCAGCTGAGGTGCCGACTGCAGTCGCGGAGAAGCCTGTCGTAGAGGTCGAGACAGAACCTGTAAATAAAGGTAT
>JBGUME010000321.1:0-12657 GCA_045116695.1 Anaerovoracaceae bacterium
CTTAGTAAAAGTTACTGTACCGAAGCTTCCGGTGTAATTCTCGGAATCCTTCGTCACTATAACTGTATCGTTAGTGAATGCAGGCGCATTGCCGACCGGCGTGATCGTGAACTCGAAGCTGTCGTCTGTCGCCCATGCTCTTCCATTCAGAGTCTTCTTGACCTTGACCTCGCCTTCACCGGTCGCGCTGTAATTGTTGGTGAACGCAGCTGTCTGCACCAATGCGCTGCCTTCTGCAGCTACGAGATGGCCCTTACCGTCATCTACTACCTCGATAGTGACAGTCTTGTCTGCGCTGTCATACGCAATTCCGTCAATGGTCTCGCCCTTATGGGTCTCAGTGACCGTCCACTGGTATGTTCCGGCTGCATTGAATGTTACTGTACCGAAGCTCGCTGTGTATCCGGTAGAATTCTTCGTTACTGTAGCTGTGTCATCGGTGAACGAAGGAGCGTCTCCGACCGGCGTGATCGTGAACTCGAACTCATCGTCCGTCGTCCATGCTCTTCCGTTCAGAGTCTTGCTGACCTTGACCTCGCCTTCACCTAAAGCACTGTAAGAATTGTTGAAGGTCTCGGTAGCAGTGAGCTGCGTGCCCTCTTTTGCTACGAGCTGACCCGTGCTGTCGGCAACGATCTCAAATGTTACCGTATGAGATTTTCCATCATACGTGATACCCACATTGTCAGGTCCAGGGGTCTCCTTGACTGTATAGATGTATGTGCCCGGCTTATTAAATGTGATAGCGCCGAATGTATCTGTATAATCAGTGTCGCTCTTTGTGACATCGACACTTGAAGCCGCAGGCATCGGTGTGTTATTCGCGCTGCCCTGCGCCTTCTCTATCGTGAAGGTGAACTTATCATCATTTGTCCAGTCGCGGCCTGTGAAGCTCTTCTTCACCTTGATCTCACCGATTGCCGGCGCGGCAGTATAAGTGTTGGTATAAGCCACCGTCGCATCCGGCTGACCTGTTGTAGGCAATGCTGTTGGCACTGTGAAATCCGCCTTATCCGGATCTGTCGCTGTGTTGCTTGCACCGGTAACAGTTACCGAAGGTACGACAGTGTAGCCGCTGACTATGTAGTCTTTTTCCTGAGCGCTGAAGGTTGTCCCTCCTCGGACGTTCTCGATTTCCCAGGTATAAGTCTTTCCGTCAGCGCTGACCTCAGTCAGATGAGTATCGGTAGATGCTGTCGTCAGAACGATGTCTGTGGCAGGCACTGCACCCGAAGCGTTCGCGACTGCATCATTATCCACATAGCTGACGTTCACCTTGTAGTCTGAAGGGATCTCTGATACATTTTCAAGACCTGTAAATGTCTTGGTGACCCTTACCGTTCTGGCAAGCGAATTGTTGGTGATGGTCAGTTCGATCGTATCATCATCGAACGTGAAATTTGTATCATCAGAAGATGTCACCTGTGATATCAGCCAGTGGATCAGACGTTCGATGAAGTTGGTTGTCTTGCTGCCAACTGTGCGCTCCTTGACATCGCTTAGAGTGACCTCAGTAGTGCCGTCATTGTTCTTCTTGGTTTCAGCCGTCACGGTCCATGGACCGGCCTGCGCGTATCCGTTGACCGGTGACTCTGTCAGAGTCATGTTATAGGTATCCGAATTTGGATCCCGTTCATCTACCGGCAGCAGATCTGTGTCACCTGAACCACAGGTGATCGCGAATTCGCATTCACCATTCACATCGGTTTCGGCTGTCATTGACTTGCTGCCGTTCGTGAGTGTGAATGTTACATCCTTAAGTGGATCACCATCCTGATCGACCTTTTTGATCTTCAGAGTCTGAGCGTCCGCTACAGGCTCGATCGGCATGTAGTTGTTGATGACCTTGACTGTTCCTTCATCAGTTGGAGCTGTGCCTTCCGTCACAACAGCTTTCTTGTCCTCCGGTTCATACGTAACGACAAGCTTGTAGCCGGCGACTGCCGCGCTTTCTTCATCCTCTGTCACCTCATAGGTGCCCATTGGAACTTCTTCGATATAAACGCCGTCTGTAAAATCTCCATAGGTGATCTTTTTTTCACCATCATCGTCATAATCTGCAGGTCCGCTGATAGTGAATGAGATATTTTCTGATAATTCTACATCTGCGCTCTTCTCATGCAGTTCCTTGACGATCTTCAGCTGTCCGTATCGCCTGCTGTTAGTGAATACGACCTTTGCGTCTTTATTCCATGCGATCCTTCCAAGCGAGCTCTGACCTGTCAGCGTCTCATTGGTTGCATAGTCATATATTTCCGCATTGCTTATATCAGAATCATCACAGTCTGAAACTTCACGGCTGTCCTGTTTCCACCCGCTCTGCGCGACCAGCTTAGTAGTACCGGCAGCGTCT
Organism: Anaerovoracaceae bacterium; assembly: GCA_045116695.1. Taxonomy (GTDB): domain Bacteria; phylum Bacillota; class Clostridia; order Peptostreptococcales; family Anaerovoracaceae; genus Crickella. Next base: position 2,354 of record JBGUME010000321.1, read on the forward strand.
TTAACACGGATCTCGTCGACATAGAAATCTGTTCCCGCGACCAGATCCTTGATGACTACTGTGTAGTCAGGCGGGATCTCTGATATCGTTCCGTAGTTGCCGGCTGTGCACTCATACGGTGTCTGTCCATTCGGCATCAGCTTCCCGTTCTGGTATTTGTAGTAAACACCGTCATCGTCTCTGATGTAATATTTGCCCTGATAATACGGAACAAGCTCGCCTGAAGCATTCTCAAGCATCACGCGGAATTCAAATGTATCTCCATTGTCTGTGCATCCCTGAGCGAGACGTTTCGTGATCAGAAGCTCATTGGCGTTTCTGTTATCACACTTGTTCTTGAAGGTTATCCTCGGACGTGCGCGTACCGTCGATTCTGATGATTTGTATATGCCATTCTGCGCTTCTGCGGTCTGATCGTCGATCTGGACCTCATTTACATAGATCTCATCATAATAATCGTTATCGATCCCGATCTCCTGAACATAGTAATACTGGTCTTTTACGATGTCAGAGAATACCGCAGACTCTCCCGGTTTCAGATAGAAGACATTATCATATTCAACACCGTTTATATCCACGTCATTGTAGAAGGTCAGAGGGATAGGATCACCATCATCATCTGTCTTTCCTTCATAGACCGCATTTGTCAGAGGTACGTAGTGCTCTTCTCCTTCCCTCTTGAAGGCCTGATAGGCAAAAGCTACATTCGCATAATCGACCTGCGATGTGTTGGCCAGTTCCTTCGCGACAGTTACTTTATCCTTTTCAATGACCGGAAGGTTGAAACGAGTATTAAGATTGGAAGCTCCGGCGCCATGTTCCATGTAGAACATATTGAAGGTATGGCTGCCGTAGTCTACAAACGTTTCTCCTTTGAAGTACTCATCAACTTTGCTGTCATCCCACGGTGTTCCGTCCGGGAATACACCGGCATTCTTGAAGCACTGCTTGATGGTCGTCGCACCGCCCGCACCGGTTACGCCAACGCCGTTCTTGTCGACCTTTCCGTGGATCTGGCCTGTGGCAAAGTTGATGGTTCCGGACCACGCGTTATGGACGCCTCCGATGTCAAGGATCAGAACGCCGTCGATGTATATCCACAGGTCGTCATCACCGGTGAATTCATACACCAGCGGATTGCCTTTATCAAGTCCATCCTTAGGCATCATGAACTCATACTCCATGGTCATGCCGAAATAGTAATTTGGGCTGCCTTTCAGTCCATACAGTGTCCCGCCATAGCTCGGATCCTGATAGTCAAGCAGATACCCGTCACCATTGAACAGATTCTGCGCTCTCGTTGCATTCGCTGCCGTGTTCAGTTCGTTGAACGGCATGAAATTGCCGCGCTTGTAAGAGAACTTGCTGCCTGTTGCACTCGGCGTTCCGGTCTCAGAGTAAACGGTAAAATCGCCGGTTTTCTGATTGTAATGCGCGAAATTATGGAACGCGCTGTATTCATAGTACCCGGTCGAGTTATAGGTATCTGCAAGGAACAGGTGGTTGCCTTCTCCTTTATGATAACTGTTGGATGGGGCGAACAGTGCGCTGCCGCTGCTGGTCCCGTCCTTGAAAGTAGGATAACCGTCTGTCAATGTCATGCTCGCATGCTTAGCCGGAAGTGTTTCGTCCTCAAAGTCATCTGAGCCTGTTACATTCGCAATTGTTTCACGGTTAGGATAGTCGAACATGTGGATCGTGATCCCCGCAGACTTGCTGTCGACCGTGCTTACTTCATGAAGTTCCGCTGTAGATTCTGTTTTTCGCTTGGCAAACGAGAAAGCCTGAGAATCATCGCCTGAAGCAGTCTGGAGCTTGTATGTTCCATTATCATCCACAATCTGATAGCCTACATAATTCATTGCAGAGCCATCCCAGTATTCTACTTTTGACGTATACTTGCCGGTCTCTTTGCCCGGAAGCGTTAAGCCGTCTGTAGTGTCAACAGCAGCCTCATCATATTCCTTGATCAGTGTTCCGTCCGCCAGCGGATGGAGGATCATGCCCGTTTTTTCATTTTTGAATACATAGTATCCGGTCGGCTCACCGTTTGAATTTCTACAGACATGAAGCATCCACATCGGACAGGAATTCTCATCTCCATACAGCGCTAATTCATCTCCGTTGTCGTAAGCTCTTCTGATGGTTCCGTCGTGATCGATAACATAGTCCTCATATTTATCTGTCTCCGGATTATAAAGGGTCTGGTAAAGCATATAGCTTTCACCATCCGCCAGATCCTGTGAACTGATCTTTATGCCGGTATATTTTGTATCGCCGATCTTCTCTTCTTCGATCTCACAGAGGGTCATATAACAATGCTTATCAGAAGAAGTCCCGGATGTGAAATACGGATTGTTTCCATTTGTCGATGCATCATTTGCAATGCTGGATCTGACATATTTAGTAGTGCTCTCATTGACCGCAGCGCTCAATCTCACCTTGTCGGTATATCCGTTTGCAGTGCCCGGGCTCACCGTTATTGCCTGAGGCGTATCGGAAAGAGCCAGGCCGTTTGCTGTAAGGTTCAGATACTGAATGCTGTCATCCTCGCCTGTCTTTATGTAATACTGGTTAGTCCCGCCTGTGGATTCGAAGGTCCACTCCGTCAGTTTGGTCGTACTGCTCGGTTCGGCTGCGCCGGCGGCTGTAGCAGTGACGAGGTTTTCTTCTGTTGCATGTATTTCGATGGCCGCATTATCAGCCGCCAGATAATTGGTGTTATAAGTCCTGTCTGACAATGCCCTGCCAAGATAGCGCTTATTATTTGTATTATCCAGTCCGGTCAGTTTGGAATGAACGATCGCTAATTTTTTGCCGTGGAGGTCGGTCGTCGGTATTGAGGTGATAGCGTAGATCGAAAAGCTGTCAGTTTCAAAGCTGACTTTGTTTTTACTGTTGTTTACGTCTGCTTCGAGGATCTCTGTTTCGTTTCCGAAGTGGACGATGTTGATATCTTCCTTGTTGTCATCTATATCTGCATTCTTTACCTGGATGCTTACGTCGACATCAGTGTCCGGCTGGATCTTCTTATCTCCGTCAAATATGCTGATATCAAGAAGCAGAACATAGCTCATGCTCTCTTTGTCTGTTTCGAGAGCATCAGCTGTTTTCTTAAGATACTGATTGTATTTTCTGCCGGTAAGTTCGCTCACCTGAAGACGCGCGCCCTCAGGAACGCCGGATTTCGGACCGCAGGTAACGGTGACATTGTAGTTGCTGCCTTCCGCAGTCAGAACGACCGTCTCGCCTAACTTCTCTTCTTCCGGCTCAGCGGGTTGCTCTTCTTCAGATTCTGCCGCAGCAACGCCGCTGCCGTCCTCAGAATCCGCGTCTTCGGAAGCATCAGCATTTGTGTCCGCATCTGCATCTTCATCTGCATCATCAGATGGCTCGCTGACAGCTGCCGCGGACTCTTCCGCAACAGATTCTGTAACCTCAGGCTGGTAGGATTCACCTGCAGCATATGCCTTCATTCCGGAAGGCATATATGTGATCACCAGCGCTGCGGCAAGAATAAATGCCAGTATTCTCTTCAGTTTTTTATCGTAATTCATATCTAATCACCTCTGTAAAGTGGTTAAATGATTTCATGTTTCAGACAAACAATACCCCTATTATGATAATCCAATCTATTTTACCAAATATGCATTGCAATACTCAATAAAACTATAAATATCTTAAAAATAAAACTGTTTTTTCTTTCCTTTTAATGCTTATAGAGAAGCCATTTCGATTCGAGCCTCTGAACACCCATAAGTAAGAGCCTTGAAGCGGTTTTCTTCAAGGCTCTTTATCAGTTTCAGGTTCCTCTTCGTTTTTCTCTTCTGTTTCCTCAGCTTCCCTGCCGGTTTTTTCTTTGGCAGGTTTTTTATAATAATGGTATTCCAAAATCACCACTATTGCCACCACGCCCAGCAGCAGTTTCCACCAGTTATGCACAACCCAGGCTGTCAATAAAATCAGCATTTTCACACCGCCTTCTGTTTATCCCAAGAAATTATACTATAATCTCAAAGAAGCCGAAAACACTTTTATGGTATAATGTCAGCGAGCAGGGAAGGGGGTGCTTCTTATGAATGAAGGAAGAGATATAAAAGGCATTTTATTCGCCATTGTTGTCATGGTAGGTTTTGGCCTGATCTTTATATTTGTGCCTCGCCTTGTTCACGAATACGGACTGAACCACGGCAAGACCTGGGGGAAGGGAATAGGTTATTTCGCTGTCGCTCTGGCCTGGTGGTTCTGGACTGAGATCTGCCTGATCATAAAAAATCGCGGCAATATAGACGACGAGTAAATGAAAAGTCTCCGGAAAACCGGAGGCTCTTTTTTATTTATTTCAATACCGTTCTTATACAAAGAAGAATGCCGCACCTATCATGACATATACCGTAACCAGCTGAAGTCCTTCAAGCCAGTTCGATTCACCATCGGAAGCGACGCGGTTAGCGATGAGAACAGAACCCGTGACCGCGACAAGTTCAAACGGGGTAAACACTATACTCATCGGTGTGAACAGAAGGCTGAGAAGTGTCAGCACAGGTATGACGAAAAGTATTATCTGAAGACTCGATCCAAGCGCGATCTCTATCGCGGCGTTCATCTTGTTTTTTACCGCCATGATGACGGCCGATGAGTGTTCGGCGGCGTTGCCGATTATAGGAACGAGTATGATTCCTACAAAGGTCTTATGGAGGCCGGCGCTTTCAGCCATAGGTTCCACCGTGGACACGAATACTTCGGAAAGGAGGGCGATGCATATCGTCGATGCAATAAGTAGGACGATAGCTCGCGGCAGGCTTGCCGTGCGGCCTTCCTCTTCATCCGGGAGTGATTCCTCATACAGATTGCGGTGTGTCACGAAGGTGAACACGAACTGCATTACATATACGAGCAGCATTAGCAGAGCGATTATCACACTGAGCCCTTCGTACTCTGTTGTCAGGCTGCTCTCCGGGAACGCGTGGGTGAATATCGCCGGGATCGACAGTCCGAGTACCGCAAGCAGAAGCATGCTTGACGTTATGTTAATGGAATTTTTGTTGAACGTCTGTGTCTTGTATTTGAGTCCGCCCACCAGCATCGACAGGCCCAGCACCAGCAGTATGTTACCGATGACAGAACCGGCGAGCGATGCCTTGACGACGTCGAACATCCCGGCTTTCATGGCTACGAACGCGATGATAAGCTCTGTAGCGTTTCCGAAAGTCGCGTTCAGCAGGCCTCCTATCTTCTGTCCGCAGAAGCAGGCGATGTCATCGGTACTCTTTCCCATGACCCCCGCAAGCGGGATTATCGCCAGCGAACTGCACACGAAAAGCAGAGGATCAGAGAATCCCATGATCTTGCCAACTAATGTGACAGGTATGAATATCAGCAGTATATATAAGTATTTCATTCTTTGTTCTCACGATACAGCGTGTCACAGTACACGCATCTGTAGCTGCGCGCGTCCTTATCGACGAGCCTGAACTTCTGAGGTATGCCTCTTTCCACCGATGTGATGCACCTTGGGTTGCGGCACTCAAGCACGTCCGTCAGTATCGTCGGAGGCGCAGGCTTGAACTTCTTTACGAGCTCACGGTCTTTGACGACGTTGACCGTGATATTAGGACTTATGTATCCGATCAGATCGTAGTCGATAGGGATGTCGGCATCGATCTTGATGATGTCCTTCATGCCGTACTTTTCGCTGCTTGCCCTCTGTATGATGGCTACTGTGCAGTCCACTTTGTCAAGGCCGAGGAGATGATATAGTTCAAAGCCCTTGCCGGCCTTGATATGATCCAGAACATATCCATTGTTGATTCCGTCTATATTCATTTGATACCTCCTCTATTTGATACCCAGCAGATACAGTATGAGCGCCATGCGTATGTACTTGCCCATCAGTGCCTGATAGAAATAGCAGGCCCTTGGATCATCATCCACGTCCACGCTGATCTCGTTTACGCGCGGCAGCGGATGCATGATTATCATGTCTTCCTTTGCCGGCTTAAGCATGGACTTTGTCAGTATGAAGCTGTCCTTCAGTTTCTCGTATTCTTCCCAGCTTGGGAATCTCTCCTGCTGGATCCTGGTCATGTACAGTATGTCGAGATCAGGGATCGCGTCATCAAGGCTCTCTACCTCGGTCCACTCAACGCCTGCTTCATCCAGCTTCTCTCTGATATATGCAGGCAGCCTGAGTTCTTCAGGAGCGATCATCACATATTTGACTCCTTCGTATCTCAGCAGCGCCTCTATGAGCGAGTGCACGGTTCTGCCGTACTTGAGGTCTCCGCAGAGGCCTACGGTAAAGTTGCCGATCTCGCCCTTCTTGCGATGTATCGTCATGAGGTCTGTCAGCGTCTGCGTCGGATGGAAGTGTCCGCCGTCTCCAGCGTTGATGATAGGGACCGAGGATTTGACCGCGCCGACTACCGGCGCTCCTTCCTTAGGGTGCCTCATCGCGATGATATCAGCATAGCAGCCCGCCATGATTATCGTGTCGGACACAGATTCGCCTTTTTTCGATGAACTCGAGTCTGCCGAGTCGAATCCCAGCACGTTTCCGCCAAGCTCCATCATGGCCGCTGTGAACGAGAGCCTTGTGCGTGTACTAGGCTCAAAGAACAGTGTAGCCAGTTTTTTATGAGCGCAGGCGTCCTGATATTTCTCCGGATCCGCGATTATGTCATCGGCAGTCTCCATCAGGTGATCGAGCTCTTTAACGCTCAGATCGGTGATATTGATCAGATGTCTTAACTCTCCCATACGATTCCCTTTCTGTGTTATTACAGTATATATATTATCTTTGTTTTGAATACTTTTTCCAGTCAAGTTTCAGACCGTTTGCTATGATCGCGATGAAGTCCTGAACGTTAGTGACGATGGTAGTGGCCGCGAGGCTTCCTCTGTCGAGCAGCTTGTTTACTACGAATTCATCGGCGTCAACGGTGTAGAGGAACACCGGTCTTACAGTCCCGTCCTCAAGCACTCTGAACGACGGAGTCATGTTGCCGGTCGCTATCGTGTGCAGCATGGTCGCCAGGCATATGACCGTGGTCGTCTTTTTGATGACATTACGCATTGCGTCCTGTCCCCGATAAACATCCGCGATCACTTCAGGCAGAGGACCGTCATCTCTGATGGATCCTGTCAGCACGATAGGAACATCGTTTTTGACGCAGCTGTAGATGATGCCGTTGTCTATATCATAGTCCTTTATGAACTGCGGTATGGATCCGCTGCGGCGCACTCTGTTATCCACATCGAGGTGGTTATAGTGGCCGTTTGGCATGGACTTCTGAGTGTAGATATCCTGGCCGAGCGCGGTATTGAGCATGGCTCCCTCAAGATCATGCGTAGCCAGAGCATTGCCCGCCAAAAGGGCATCGACGTAGCCGTTCTCTACCAGTGCCTGCATGCATGCTCTCGCGTCATGGTCGAAGGCGAATGCCGGGCCCATTACCCACGTGATGAACCCATGCTCTTTTTCATATTCGAGCAGTTCAAACAGTCTGTCGTAGTCGCGGGCGTAAGATGTCTCTCTGCTGCGGCCCTGGCGGAACACGAACTGATCATCGAGTTCTTTTTCGTCTTCCGCAAAGCCCTTGCTGTGGACATATATGCCTTCGTGTCCGTCCTCGCTTCTGCCGAGCACCACCAGATCGCCTTTTTTGATGTTGCGGTTCTCGACCACGTCGAGTCTGCCGTCCGGTCTCAGCACGACGCTGGAATCCATGCGGCTCTCCTCAGCAAGCTTCCACTCTCCGTTCACCTTGAAGTATTCAGGGAACATGGATGTGCTGTGATAGTACTCAGGCGCTACTCCGTCCATGTCCGCGGCTTCCAGTTTGCAGTCAGGAGCGCTTGCCAGCTCCGGTTTTGTAAAGTCAGGAGCGTTGTAAACAGGCATTTTAAACAGCATATCGTTTATCTCCTCTCCGGTGTATGTCTTATCAGGCCAAGGTCGCTACCAGGACAGCCTTGATGGTGTGCATTCTGTTTTCCGCCTCATCGAACACGACGGAATTCTTTCCGCTGAAGACCTCTTCAGTTACCTCTCGGATGTCGTATCCGAGCTTCATCTGCTCGGCCGCCATCGTCGTATCAAAGTTGTGGAAGGATGGCAGGCAGTGCATGAAGATATAGTCAGGGTTTTCTGTCTTTGCAACCAGTTCTTCCGTTACCTTGAAAGGTGTCAGCAGTCTGACTCTCTCCGGGATCTGATCCTCTTCTCCCATCGATGCCCAGATGTCCGTATAAATGACATCGGCTCCCTTCAGGCAGGAGTCATCGTCTGTCACGGTGATCTTAGCTCCTGTCTCTGCCGCTACGTCGCTGACGCGCTTCAGCACCTCAGGGTCAACTCCGTCGCAGAGTTCTTTCGGCCCGAATGCCGCGAACTCCATTCCCATCTTGGCGCAGCCGTACATCCATGCGTAAGCCATGTTGTTGCGGACATCTCCCACAAACACCACTTTCACCTTATTGAGCGGCTTGTCGATGTGCTCTTCTATGGTCATGATATCCGCCAGTATCTGTGTCGGATGGTCTACGTCAGTAAGTCCGTTCCACACAGGGACTCCTGACTCTCTTGCCAGCTCTTCCACCACAGCCTGCTCATAGCCTCTGTATTCGATGCCGTCAAACATGCGGCCCAGCACTCTGGCTGTGTCAGCGATGGTCTCTTTCTTGCCCATCTGCGAACTCTTGCTGTCAAGGAACGTTACACCCGCGCCTTCATCCATCGCGGCTACCTCGAACGAGCACCTTGTCCTTGTCGATGTCTTTTCAAAGAGCAGGACTATGTTCTTGCCTTCGAGCGTTCTTCCCTTGATACCGCTTTTCTTCTTTGCCTTCAACTCGTGCGCGAGATCGAGCAGATATCTGATCTCGGCCGGCGTGAAGTCCATCAGTGTCAGAAAACTTTTTCCTTTAAGATTGGCTGACATTTATTCCTCCTATGCCGCGTTTTATATATCGTCTCTGTTTACAGGGCAGGACATGCAGCGCGGGCCGCCTCTGCCTCTTGATAATTCTGAGCTTGGCATCGTGAGCACTTCCACTCCGTTCTTATTCAGCAGATCATTGGTCACGTAGTTTCTTTCGTATGTGATGACCTTGCCCGGCGCGATGCAAAGGGTGTTGGATCCGTCGTTCCACTGCTCTCTCTGAGCCGCCATGACGTCATCGCCTCCGCAGCGTATGAGTTTTACCGCCGGCAGGCCAAGTTCCTGTGACAGGAGCGTCTTAAGATCTTCTGTCTTCGATTCGAAGCGTATCTCTCCGCCGGCGCCCAGGCTGAGCTCAAAGAGCTGCAGCGGCCCTTCTATCTCAGGATGGATGGAGAACTTATCGTAGTCGACCATGGTGAATACCGTGTCCAGGTGCATGAACGCTCTCTTCTTAGGAATGTTGAACACCAGCACTTTCCGGAAGTCCGAATTCTCAAGAAGGTTTTTCGTGAATGTCTCTATACCGGCTGCAGTGGTCCTCTCCGAAAGGCCTACCGCGACAATGTCCTTGCTGAGCACCAGTATGTCTCCGCCTTCGATGCTGTACGGATCGCTGTAGTCGTACCACTTCTCCGTGCCGCGTGGCGCAAAGTCGTCATTGAACTCGTACATGTACTTGAACAGCAGGCTCTCGCGTCTTCTTGTGGCCGTGCTCATGTGATGTATGGACACTCCGTTTCCGATGCAGGCGGCCTGGTCGCGCGTGAAATACATGTTTGGCATAGGATCCATGTAAAAAGGATATGCTTCATCGATCTTCTCGGCCAGCGTCTTCGGTTTATAATCTGTGATCTCGCTCTTTCTGACTCCGGCAATGACCTTGTTTACCAGGTCTGCCGGGCTCATCGCGATGAGATAAGCGTAGACAGCTTCCTTTACTCCGCGTGATGAGAAACTGACCTCATCGAGCATCTCGCGTATGAAGCGGTCCCTTATGTCTGCCTTCTCCAGAGCCTTCGCTGTCTCGTCTGCATAATAAACGACCTCGACGCCGTTCTCCTTCAGGATCCCGGCGAAGCGGTCGTGTTCCTGCTGCGCTACCTTGAGATATGGTATGTCGTCAAAGAGAAGTCTGGCGAAGTTGTCCGGTACGAGTCCGTCGACTTCGCTTCCTATACGGTGAAGAAGCACTTTGTTAAGTTTGCCTATCTCCGAATAGTTATGTACTCCCCTTACCATTATGCGCTATTTCCTTTCCTGCTCCCTCGCATGCTCTGCTTCCGCCTGCCTCAGTCTCTCGCTTAAGCCGGTGAGTGCATCAAAAGGAGCGAACTGTTTGGCTCGCTGTGAGCGGGGCAT
>JBGUME010000322.1:0-4905 GCA_045116695.1 Anaerovoracaceae bacterium
CGGCGGATGTGCTGCTCTCTGGCCTGGATGGTCAGAACGAAGCCTCTGTCGCCTCTTGTATCTACAGTCTCACCGATGAGTCTGCCAGGGATGGCGCGCATGTTTTCCTCTTTTGTTGAGAGGAAGCCGAGGTACGGTCCGCCGAACTCGAGTCCGAGTCCGAGAGGCTGTCCTTCACCTACAGCGATGTCAGCGCCGATCTCGCCAGGGCTCTTCAGAGCGCCGAGTGCGAGAGGCTGGCAGTACATGATGAACTTCGCTCCGCCGTCATGAGTGATCTTGCAGAGCTCTTCGGCGTCCTCTACGATTCCGTAGAAGTTAGGGTACTGCATCAGGAAGCAGGCTGCTGCGTCGTCTTCAGCGAGAGCCTTCTTGAGAGCTTCCTTATCGGTCTCGCCGTCCTTAGTCGGGATGACTACGACCTTGCTCTCTCTTCCGAATGAATAAGTGTTGATTACGGTGAGTATCCTCTCGTCGATAGCTCCGGAAACATAGAACGTGCTGTGTCTTCTGTCCTTGCACATCCAGCATGCCTCAGCAGCAGCCGAAGCGCCGTCGTACATCGAAGCGTTAGCGATGTCCATGCCTGTGATCTCTGCGATCATTGTCTGATACTCAAAGATCGACTGGAGGATGCCCTGGCCGATCTCAGCCTGATATGGTGTATACGCCGTAACAAATTCCTCTTTGTTGGCGATCGCGTCGACGGCGGATGGTACATAATGGTTGTACGCGCCGGCTCCGCGGAAGATCGAACGGAAGATAACGTTCTTTGCCGCGAGTCCCTCTACCTTGCGGGCAACTTCGATCTCGCTCAGTCCGTCAGGAAGATTGAGTTCGCCTTTTACCTTTGCGGCATCAGGGATCACTTTAAAGAGGTCGTCGAAATCCTTGTATCCGATCTCGTTGAGCATTTTAAGTTGCTCTTCCTTGGTGTTAGGAATAAAAGTGCCCAATTTGATTCCTCCTTATTGCTGGTAAGAAAACGTTAATTATCCTCTGTACTCATCATATTCATCAGCAGTCATGAAGTCCTCGCAAGCGGAGATGCTTCCGACCTTGATGAACCATGCGCCGTAAGGATCATTGTTGATCAGAGCAGCGTCATCGAGAAGATCCTCGTTGATCTCCAGAACGACTCCGGAAACCGGTGAGAATACGTCAGCTACAGCCTTTACGGACTCGACATCGCCAAACGGCTCGCCTGCAACTACCTCATCGTCTACCTCTGGGAGGTTAACGAATACGAGGTCGCCGAGCTCGCTCTGAGCATAATCAGTGATTCCTACATAAGCCTCGTCTCCTTCGAAACGAACCCATTCATCATCCTTTGTGTACTTAAGTTCTTTTGGATCAATCATCGTTCTAATCTCCTTTGTTATATGTGCGTTAGATAAAATGATATCTTTTATTACATCCGCGGATGCGGATCTTTAACAGTACTTTTACTTCGCTCTCTTGTAGAACGGGAGTCCGACCATCTCGCAGTCGACCATGCGGCCTCTTACGTCTACCTGGCAAGGAGCGCCGATCTCACGGGCACCGGATTCAACGATAGCCATCGCGAACGAGTTGCCGAGGAATGGCAGGAATGTGCCGGATGTTGTGTGGCCTACGATCTTGCCGTCTCTGTAAACGTCGAGATGCTCTCTGAGGATGCCGCGGCCTGTGACCTTGAGGCCGACTCTTCTCTGCTTGAGCGGCTGATCTGCTTCGAGGGCAGCCTTTCCGATGAAGTCAGGCTTGTCCATCTTTACAGCGAAGTTCAGACCTGCTGTACGCGGGCTGATGTCCTCGTTGAGCTCGTGGCCGTAGAGTGGCATAGCAGCTTCCATTCTGAGAGTGTCTCTTGCGCCAAGTGCGCAAGGGATGAGCCCGTCATCCTTGCCTGCAGCGATAAGAGCTTCCCATACGTCAGGAGCCTTGTCCGCAGGCATGTAGATCTCGAATCCGTCCTCGCCTGTGTAGCCTGTACGGGAGATCATCACAGGGATGCCCTGGAAGTCAGCGTCAAATATGCATGTGTAGTAGCCTGCAGGGATGTATTTCTCATCCACTACTTTTCTCAGCACCTTCTCGGCGTTAGGGCCCTGGAGGGCTACCTGGCCGTACTGGTCGCTGACATTAGTGAGCTCTACGCCGTCGATCTTGTGATCGCACATCCACGCGAAGTCCTTGTCGGTGTTGGCAGCATTGACTACCACGAAGTAATCGTTCTCGCCCTTCATATATACAATGAGGTCATCGACTGTGCCGCCGTGCTCATTGCACATCGGGGAATATCTTGCGAATCCCGGCTGAAGGTCTGTGTAATCGTTTGTCAGGAGCAGATTGAGGAAGTCCTTTGCCTTCTCACCCTGAACGAGAACCTCGCCCATGTGGGAAACATCGAACAGACCGCACTGTGTTCTGACTGCCATGTGCTCTGCTTTGACACCTGATCCGTACTGTACAGGAAGAAGGAATCCGCCGAACTCGACGATCTTTCCGCCGTACTTAAGATGGGTATCATAGAGCGGTGTTTTCTTATCCATCGCAATACACCTCCGTAAGTGTTATTTATAGTTATGACGTCCTGCAAAAAGGGCGCAAAACGCCTATCTAACATAAACTAATAATAGCACCTGAAGTATAAAAGCGTCAAATAATTATGCCCGTGTCAAACCCTTGCAAACACTGAACTACAAATTATAAATCTTGTTTATTTTTGAAACATAATCTGCGCCGCTTATGTTAGAATGTATCCATGAACATCGAATGGTGGATGATAGACGGAGGCGTGGGACTTATCCTTCTGATCGCGGCCCTCAGAGGAGCGGTAAAAGGGATAGGCGATACGATAATAAGGATCCTCTGCATAGTGGGCGGACTGGCTCTCGGCATCTTCTGCAAAGAGCCTGTTTCTGATTTCCTGATGCAGACAAAGATGAGGACCAAGCTGTACCAGCGCTTCTTTTTGCTGATCAGAGGCGACGCTCCCGCGGGAGATGCCGCGGGGACGGCAGGCGATGGATCGACGTTTGGCTCTATCATCTCTTCTGATGGATCCGGAGAGGGCATCATATCCAAATCGATAGGCAATGTCTTTGACAACGCAGCCGACAAGGCAGCTGAAGCGGCTGCCGAGAGGCTGACCCAGATAGCTATGGGGGTCATAGCCTTCGCTCTCATCATTCTGACTGTCTGCATACTGGCGGCACTGCTGCGCATGCTTATAAGGATGGGCCGCGACAGATCGCTGGTGCTGGGATTTGCCGACAGGGTGCTGGGTTTCGTGCTCGGCTCTATCAGAGGCCTGATGCTGGCATGGATAGCGGTGGCGCTTCTCATACCTGTCACGACCCTGGTGTCTCCGCTCAATGTGCCGGCGATGATGGATGCTTTGCAGCATACCACCGTGGCAAAAATTATTTACGACGTTAACCCGGTATTGCTTATAGCGAAATACGTATTTAAATAAACGAGGCGGCTTTGAAGTGCTCGCCTCGAGGCTCATGAATCCGCCATTGCATCCTCAGTCACTCCGCGTTCCGGGACGTTTGCGGAACTCGCTTCGCTCAGACATCCGCACAACGTCAGCCGGCCCGCGTTCACTCCATCGGTGCAGCTGGCACGATTCACTCGCGATTCTCGGCTCTCATCTTCAAAGCCGTAAATCGCCTTTTTTATTGAAATTTCTTGTATTTTTGTGATACAATGTCACGGCTATGGTTATTGACGGAAATACTCGCGCGGGCGACGATGAAAGATATATGCTCGAAGCGGTGAAAGAGGCCGCGCGGGCAGCCGAAGAGGGTGAGGTGCCCGTCGGTGCCGTCATAGTGAAAGACGGGCAGATCATCGCGCGGGCGCACAACAGGATAGAAGCCGCGCGGAGATCGTCGGCGCACGCCGAGATGCTCGCCCTTGAGACAGCAGAAGAAAGGCTTGGCACCAAATGGCTCACGGGAGCGACCATGTATGTGACGCTCGAGCCGTGCAGCATGTGCGCGGGAGCGATGGTCCTGGCGCGTATAACCAGACTGGTCATAGGCACAGATGACCCAAAGACCGGAGCCTGCGGCTCGCTCTATAACATAGCGAGCGACGAAAGGCTAAATCACAGTATAGAGATAACAAGAGGCGTCCTGGCCGGAGAATGCTCGGCCCTTCTGAAAGACTTTTTCAGAAGCAGGCGCTGAAGGAGGAATATAAATGAAGAAATTCAGTCTGATCGCCATACTTGCGTCGATCATGATAATGGCCTCATCGGCATTCTGTTTTGCCGATGGCGGATTCGATCTGGTATCGTCATATCCTGAAGACGGCCAGACGAACACGTCCATGGAGAATCTGGGAGTCAAGCTGACATTCAGCAAGCCGCTCAGTTCCGCAGAGGCACAGAAGGCGAATGCCGATAAGCTCGCTATCTACGACGAGGATGGAAAGGCGATTCCGGTACAGATCCTTTTCAGTGAAGACGAGAGCGGTCTCGTGCTGGTGCTCGCTGATGTCGACAAGGGTTTTGTCGCTAAGAACAACTCGGAATACAAGCTTGTCATCAGCGGCGATCTCGTGGACAACGACGGGGATACGCTCGGCGCTGACAAGACGGTCTCTTTCAAGACATACAACCAGAGGGTCAACAACATGGTCAACATGGTGATGATGTTCGTCATGTTCGGCGGTATCATGGTACTCTCTCTTAAGCAGAACAACGATAAGCAGGAAGAAGAGCCTAAGGACGCGCCTAAGGAAGCCGCTTTCAATCCGTATAAGGAAGCAAAGAGAACGGGAAAGACCGTAGAAGAGGTCATGGAGGAACAGGCAAAGAAGGAAGCCAAGGCGGCAAAGAAGAAAGCCCGCAAGAAGAAGGCTGCAGAGGTGCAGCCGGAGAAGAAGATCGACAACTGCGCCGAACTTCTC
>JBGUME010000323.1:0-2040 GCA_045116695.1 Anaerovoracaceae bacterium
AGTATGTGCTGCTATATACGGAGGAACAGCGAAGGGTTCTCAGCGTCAGACCAGGTATTACTGACTATGCCTCCATCGAATATGTCAATGAGAATGAGATCCTTAGTCAGGCCAGCGATCCTGACAGAGCCTATATTGAGAAGGTGATGCCTCACAAAATAAAACTCAGCATGAGATATCTGGAGCATTACTGTGTCAGTGAGTACCTGAAGATCATTTTCCTTACCCTAAAAAAGATCATATCATGAAGAGGCTTATAGACTTCCTGCTGGCACTGATCGGTCTGATCATCTTCTCTCCCCTCTTCCTGATCTGCTATATCGCCATCCGCATTGAAGACGGGAAGCCTGTCATTTTCAAGCAACAGAGAATCGGAAGATACGGGAAGCCTTTCTACATCTACAAATTCAGAAGTCTCACTATTGATGGAGGAAACGAGGAGGACCTGTTCTCCGGACACGCTAAAAAGAAGAAGCTGACCCGCATTGGCAAGTTCTTAAGAGAGCATCATCTGGATGAACTACCACAACTGTGGAATGTACTCATTGGTGATATGGCTTTCGTAGGACCGCGTCCGGAGCGGAAATACTATATCGACATGATTATCAAATACGATCCAAGATACGAGCTCCTGTACAAGCTACGCCCGGGTGTCACCAGCTATGCCACGCTCCATAATGGCTATACGGACAGCATGGAAAAGATGCTGATCCGCCTGGAGATGGATCTTGACTATTTAGAACACCAGTCCATCATGCTCGACGCAAAGATCCTGATAGAGACCTTCACAAACATTATCACTGGAAAGAAATTCTAATCAGAACTTACGGAACCATAGTTGCAGGTCCTGATTACGTAAAACCATATCATCACCATTAAGAGTCACAACCTGGAAATACTCTTCCTCTTCATTGATGCCATAAGGCAGAATCAGATACATCGTTGAATTGCTAATCGCAGGATCCCCCTTCTCACGATCCCTCAGATGAGGATCCGACAGATCGAGCCGGTTTTCATGGTGATTGAAACGGAGATAGAATTCCTGTTCATCACCTCTTAACTGAAGCAAATCTTTCTGGAATGCCCAGAACAATTTCTCTTGCGACAAATCCAAACTTCCTGATGTGGATATCGTATCAACACGCTCCAAATGCCAGAAGCCATCAAGATCTCCATTCTTTGATGACTCTATATCGCATGAACAGAACAATAGCAGTGTTGAGAATATATAAAGTATTTTTTTCATTTTCTGATGATACCTGTTTTAACTAATGTGAACTGAACGCCGTAATTCTCTCCTCTGAGTTTTCCCTTATCCATGCCGAATCCACCACTCAGACTCCAACCGCCTTTCAGTCGCCATGAGACTTCCGCAAGTAAACTCAGATTATACCGGGGAGATGTAAAGGGGTCATCATATGTTCCCAGTCCTGTCTGATATGTGGCTAAGAACCGATAGCCTAACGATGAGACGGGGTTTCCGCCTATTCCAAGATGCCATGCTACGAAACGATTGTTAGCCACATAGATATGACCATTATCATTATATAATGGAGATAAATATAAGGGGTTACCCATGACTTGTCCCCAGTGCTGCCAACCAGTGAAAATATGATGATTATAGTAATTGTCATTACCTCCTATATGATCACTAAAGGCTTTTGTCCTGTCATGATACACTGGTCCGCTTTGATATTTTGTGTAGATATACTCCAGCACGATATCATTCAGCCAGTCATTCTGCTTCAGTTTCAGCTCAAGTCCTAACAGCATATCCTTAAAGTCGTACAACAGATACTTGCTCTTCTTACGGGTATTCCATTCCTCGCCTTCCCCATAGCCGTCGTAGTCAAGCATAAACATACTTGAATGATCCTCAAAATAATGATCAATATAGGCACTGATAGCCCAATTCCGGGTATCATAGTTGAACCGGGCAACCCACGATCCTAAGATGTTACCGCTGGCATTACGGTAGGTTGTTTCATCCGACTCTCCACCACCCGGGACAAACGCATGCCAGAAAGACTTAAAGCCGCT
>JBGUME010000324.1:0-3490 GCA_045116695.1 Anaerovoracaceae bacterium
AGTATGGGACGTTCTTGATTACATCATCAAGGATCACCCTGTTCTGCTCAACCGTGCCCCTACACTGCACAGACTCGGTATCCAGGCATTTGAGCCGGTACTGGTAGAGGGCAAGGCCATCAAGCTGCACCCGCTCGTATGTACCGCTTTCAACGCCGACTTCGACGGAGACCAGATGGCCGTTCATGTACCTCTTTCAGTAGAGGCGCAGGCAGAGGCAAGATTCCTCATGCTGTCGGTCAACAACATCCTGGCCCCTAAGGACGGATCGCCTATCACTGTTCCTACACAGGACATGATCCTCGGATCGTACTACCTGACACATCCGGGAACAGAGGAGAGAGACCGCCCTGCTGAAAAGGGAGACGGAAAGAGCTTCGCGGATTACGATGAGATGATCATGGCTTACAACGCCGGAGTCGTCGGTATCCACGCGAAGGTCAAGGTAAGACGTTACGCTTACGAAGGCGATCCTGGAAAACTCGTAGAGTCAACAGTCGGAAGATTCATCTTCAACGAGGGACTTCCACAGGATCTCGGATTCGTAGACAGAGAGAAGGATCCGTACTCACTCGAGGTGGACTTCCTCTGCGACAAGAAGGCTCTCGGAAGGATCATCGCCGCTTGCTTCAAGGCTCACGGCAACACCGAGACAGCCCTCATGCTCGACTACATCAAGGATACCGGTTATCACTACTCGACAGTATCCGCAGTCACCATCAGTATCTCCGACATGGAGATCCCTGAGGCGAAGGCGACAATCGTTGCCGAAGCGGAGAACAAGGTAGACCAATACGAGGCTCTCTACAGAAAGGGTCTCATGTCCGATAAGGAGAGATACGAAAGCATCATCAGCACCTGGAGAAAGGCGACTGACGATACAGCTGACGCTCTCATGGACAACCTTGGTTCACTGAACAACCTTTACATCATGGCAAAATCCGGCGCCAGAGGTAACAAATCTCAGATCAGCCAGATCGGCGGAATGAGAGGACTGATGGCGAACGCGACAGGTCACACGGTAGAGATCCCTATCAAGGCCAACTTCCGTGAAGGACTGTCCATACTGGAATACTTCATCTCATCCAACGGAGCCCGTAAGGGACTTACCGATACGGCTCTGAGAACAGCCGACTCCGGATATCTGACAAGACGTCTTGTAGATATCTCGCACAGCATCATCATCAATGAAGAGGACTGCGGAACGACCGAAGGCATCGAAGCCAGAGCGTTCAGAGACGGCAAGGAAGAGATCGAGAAGCTGAGCCTCCGTATAGCGGGCAGATACACGAGCGAAGACGTAGTCGATCCGGCTACGGGCGAAGTAGTTCTGGCTGCCAACGAGTACATCACGGATGACATGGCAGACGAGATCGAAAAGCGCGGCATCGAGTCCGTAATGATCAGATCCGCCATGACATGCAGAGCCAAGACAGGTCTTTGCGCTAAGTGCTACGGCAAGAACATGGCCACGGGCAGACTCGTGCAGCAGGGTGAGGCTGTAGGCATCATCGCCGCACAGTCCATCGGTGAGCCGGGTACACAGCTGACCATGAGAACGTTCCACACGGGCGGCGTTGCCGGTTCCGACATCACTCAGGGTCTCCCGAGAGTTGAGGAGCTCTTCGAGGCGCGTAAGCCTAAGGGCCTTGCTGAGATCTGCGAGGGCGACGGAGTCGTTACCGCGATCGAGCCTAGAGAAGACAACAAGACCGACGTCATCGTTGAGGAAAAGGGCGGCGAGCGTAATTACGTCATACCGTTCGGAGCAAGGATCAACGTCGAGGTGGGACAGGAGATCAAGGCGGGCAGCCAGATCACCAAGGGACCTCTCGATCCGCACGACATCATGAGACTGCTCGGAGTACAGGGCGTTTATGAATACCTCCTGAGAGAAGTGCAGAGAGTGTACAAGAATCAGGGTGTAGACATCAACGACAAGCACATCGAGATCATCGTAAGCCAGATGCTCTCCAAGTACAAAGTCGAAAAGCCTGGAGATACAAGACTCCTGCCTGGCGGACAGTACTCAAGAAGAGACATCGAGGCGGCCAACGAGGCTGCTGAGGCTGAAGGCGGCGAGCCATGCACAGCCAACAGACAGCTCCTCGGTATCACAAAGGCTGCTCTGGCAACAAGCTCGTTCCTGTCGGCGGCATCCTTCCAGGAGACAACGAGAGTACTGACAGACGCGTCCATCAAGGGCAAGACCGACAGACTCGAAGGTCTCAAGGAGAACGTCATGATCGGTAAGCTGATCCCTGCCGGAACAGGCATGAAGCGCTACTCCGAGGTCGAGGTCGACTACGGTGAATGGGACGAATTCGTGAACGGAAAGGCCGAGCGCGAAGAAGATCTGGTCATCGCAGGCCTCGAAGAGGAGGAAGCCACAGCTGCAGCTGAGGCTGCTGCCGAGCCTGAAGAAGAGATCAAGGTGTACGGCGAGGTAGCTATCGTCGAATAAAAGAATATGAACGAATAAGACCATTGGCGAACGTCCTCGAAAGCACGTAGCACAAGCCGTTTCAACGGCCCTCCAATGGCCCGCGGGAAACGTTCCCACGGTTCCTTCCGCTGTCGGTCCGTTGCTCCGGTGTGCTTCTGCACTTTCTGCGGAGTGTTCGCCTCCGGTACTTATCCGTGCAATTCATAAAAAACTAATGAAACGATTGACATTTCAACGTTTTATCAGTAAAATTTAAAAGTTCGAGCGCTCTTTTAAGCGTTTGGATAAAAAATCTTAGAAGAAAGGAGAAAAGAATGCCTACAATCAACCAGTTAGTACGTCAGGGCAGACAGAGCTCGGTAAAGAAGTCGACAGCTCCTGCGCTCGGTAAGAACATGAACACTCTTCGTAAGACTCTTACCGACGTCAACTCCCCTCAGAAGAGAGGCGTATGCGTAGCAGTTAAGACAGTAACTCCGAAGAAGCCGAATTCGGCTCTCCGTAAAGTCGCAAGAGTTCGTCTCACCAACGGAATGGAAGTAACAGCTTACATTCCTGGTATTGGTCACAATCTGCAGGAGCACAGCGTAGTGCTGGTCAGAGGCGGCAGAGTAAAGGACCTCCCGGGTGTCAGATATCACATCATCAGAGGTACACTCGACGCTTCCGGCGTTGCAAATCGTGGACAGGGTCGTTCCAAGTATGGAGCAAAGAGGCCTAAAAAGAAGTAACAAAAGTTAACACTGTACTATGGCATTCTTTATTCTATAAAGAGCGCCGCGGGGGCTGCAGCATGAGTAAGCTGGCGGTATGAGCCATCTGAAGAAGAACATGATACAGTCAACGAGTACCGACTTATTTTCCAAAGGAGGGAAGAGAAGTGCCAAGAAAAGGTAACACACCAAAGAGAGACGTTCTTCCTGATCCTGTCTACAACAGCGTAGTAGTCGCTAAGCTGATCAACAGCATTATGCTGGACGGCAAGAAGGGCGTTGCCCAGACTATCGTCTATGATGCGTTCGATACGATCAGAGAGAAGACAGG
>JBGUME010000325.1:0-4180 GCA_045116695.1 Anaerovoracaceae bacterium
ATCGCTCAAGTCGCTGGTCATCGCGGACGACAATGTAAAGATATCCGAGCTGATGCACGACGACCCGGTGGTCGCTCATGTAGACGACGACCAGGAGGAAGTATCCGAGCTCTTCACAAGATACGGTTATCTGGCCTTCCCGGTAGTAGATAATGAATTCAGGCTTGTCGGTATCGTTACCGTAGACGACATCCTCGAAGTCATCGAAGAAGAGACGACCGAGGATATCGAGCGTATGGGCGGAGTCATCGACACGACGGACAAGGAGTATCTCGACAGGTCCGTCTGGCAGCACGTCAAAGCGAGGCTGCCGTGGCTGTTTCTGCTCATGTGCTCGTACTTCGTGACGGGCGGCATACTCGCTACATTCGAGGATGCCATGTCAGCCGTAATAGCGCTGGTCATTTACATGCCTATGCTGATGGGTACAGGCGGTAACTCGGGCTCGCAGTCGTCGACTCTGGTCATCCGCGGTATGGCAACAGGAGAACTCGAATTAAGCGACTTCATCAAGGTAATGTGGAAGGAGATAAGAGTAGGTGTGATAGTAGGCATCTGCCTCAGCATACTCAACTATTTCAGGATAGTCTATCTCGACCACAATCCGCCTATGGTCGCCATCACGGTATGCGTGTCCATGATACTCATAGTCATAATAGCCAAGCTGATAGGTTCGATGCTGCCAATGCTGGCAAAGAAGATCGGTATCGACCCTGCGCTGATGGCGGGACCTATGATGGCATCCATCACGGACATGATCTCGCTATGCACATACTTCCTGATGGCGGGACTCTTCCTGCATATATAAAACGGAAAAACACTGCATCTGATAAAAGAGCAAAAATCCATAAATAAAGGAGTTTATAATCCATGGAAACGAAGAAAAAGAGCAGCGGACTTGCTCTGTTGCCTTTTGCGGTATTCATAGTCATCTACCTCGGCGCGGGAATGATCCTGCAGAGCAGGGGAGTAGAGATGGCGTTCTATCAGTTCCCGGCTGTTGTAGCCATGTTCATCGCCGTGCTCATCGCTTTCGCCATGAACTACAAGGCCGGCATCAATGAGAACTTCAAGGTATTTGCCAGAGGCGCTGCCAGCGAAGACATAATGAACATGCTGATGATATTCCTGCTGGCGGGAGCGTTCTCCGCTGTGGCAAAAGCCATGGGAGGCGTTGAGGCGACAGTCAATTTCGGAGTATCCATAATCCCGGCATCCCTGATAACTGCCGGAATGTTCATCATAGCGGCATTCCTCGGAACAGCGACCGGTACATCGATGGGCACCATAGGCGCTCTCGTTCCTATCGCGCTTGGAATGGTGGACAAGGCAGGACTCAGCCTTCCTCTGGTGATGGCTGCCTGCGTATCCGGCGCCATGTTCGGAGACAATCTCTCGATGATCTCCGATACGACCATCGCCGCGACAAGGACTCAAAACGTTGAGCTCAAGGACAAGTTCCGCACCAACTTCTGGATAGCGTTCCCGGCAGCGATAGTGACCATAGTGCTGCTGGTGATCTTCGGAAGACCGGAGACAGCCAAAGCGATAGAGGCAAGCGGTTATGACATAGTCAAGGTGCTGCCTTATCTGCTGGTACTCATCCTGGCTCTCATAGGAGTCAATGTATTCCTGGTGCTTACGATAGGAATATTCAGCGCGGGCATCATCGGAATGGCATACGGAGACCTGACATTCCTCAGCTTTGCCGGCGAGATATGGGCAGGATTCCAAGGCATGATAGAAGTGTTCCTGCTGTCGATGTTCATCGGAGGCACTGCCGAGATGGCTAAGCATTACGGTGGACTTGAATGGCTGATAGAAAAGATGTCCGGCATGATAAAGGGCAAGAAGTCCGCGCAGGTCGGAATGAGCGCTCTGGCTCTGCTGACCGATATGGCTACTGCCAATAACACGATAGCCATCATCGTTGACGGACCTATGGCAAAGGAGATAAGCGCCGAGTACGGCGTGGACCCGCGCAAGACCGCATCCATACTCGACATATTCACATGCATCATGCAGGGACTCATTCCTTACGGAGCGCAGTTCCTTCTTGTAGCGTCGCTGTCAGAGGGCAGGGTGAGCCCGGGAGACGTCATACCTAACAACTGGTATCTCTTCCTCCTTGCCGGATTCGCAATACTCTCATACTTCGTTCCATGGTATGAGAAGATCACTCTGAAGGATCAGTAAAAAAGTAAACAGACAATCATCGGGCTTAAAAGCCCGATTTTGTTTTGCCTTGTATGTATAAAAATGCAGAAAAAGTGAAAATAATTCAAAATAATTATTGTGTAAATATACAAAGAATGGTATAGTCATGCATGTAAAGAGTGTATTTTAATACAAAAAGGAGAACAATCATGAAAAAGAAATCATTAGTACTTTTACTTTCACTCGCGATGATATTCACACTTGTACTTAGCGCATGCGGCGGTGGCGGCGAAGAAGCTGCACCTGAAGAGGCCAGCGGCGATTCGGCAGCAGCGGCATACGATAAGATCCTCGAGGGACTCAACAGCGAGGCGGTCGATACAGACGAAGAGATCGTAGTAGCAATGTCACCGGACTTCGCTCCAATGGAGTTCGTTGACCTCTCAAGGACAGGAGATGACCAGTATGTAGGATATGACGTACTTCTGGCTAAATATATCGCCAACCACCTGGGCAAGAAGCTGGTTATCAAGCCGATGTCATTCGACGCTGTAATGACCGCAGTACAGACCGGAAACGCAGACATGGGTATTTCCGGATTCAGCTGGACAGCTGAGCGTGCTGAGAATTACTTCATCACAGACTGGTATGAAGCAGGCGAGAACGAGACAGAGCAGGTAGTTATCACTACAGCTGAGAACGAAGGAAAGCTGACTGACGCTGCAAGCTTTGAAGGCCTCAAGGTAGGAGCTCAGGGCGGATCGCTTCAGGAACTCCTCGTAAAGGAACAGCTCCCTGGCGCTGAGTGCGTACTGATGACAGACCTCAACGACCTGGCAACAGCTCTTCTGACAGGAAAGATCGACGCTCTGGCAGTAGCGCAGGGCAACGGTGAATCCTTCATCTCGGCAAATGACGGAAAGCTCGCTCAAAGCGGATTCCAGTTCGAGATCGATGAGAAGTATAAGAACAACGTAGTCCTCATCAACAAGGACAACGCGGAACTCGGAGAGCAGGTCAACGCGATCATAGCTCAGCAGAAGGCTGATGACGTAGCGGATGCATGGTATGAAGCTTCGCAGATGCTCGGCAACATCAAGACCATCGACGAGCTCGGATACGACGATCAGGGCAACAAGATCACAGAGTAGCCTATACCGGGACACAGAGAATAAGATATCGAAGCAGGGGCTTTCCTGAGGAGAGCCCCTCTCTTTCGGAAACGGAGGAATAACTTATGACAATGGGTTCGATATTCCATGATATGTGGGATATTTTCGTAGAATACTACATAGGACAGGGACTGCTCTGGACGGGCATAGGATATACCCTTGCTCTTTCGGCCATCGCTGTCTTCTTCGGAGCTTTACTGGGCGCTCTGCTGGCTATAGGCAAGATGAGCCGCTTCAAGGCGCTGCGCTTTATCATAACGGCGTTTATCGAGATCATGCGCGGAACGCCGGCTCTGCTGCAGCTGTACATCGCTTACTTCATAGTACCGATGCTGCTCACAAATCTTAATCCGACACCTATCGCGTGCGTCGCCATAGGACTGATGCTCAACTCGGCGGCCTATGTTTCCGAGATCATCCGTTCCGGCATAGACGCGGTAGACAAGGGACAGACAGAGGCGGCGAGGGCTCTTGGCCTTACATCAAAGACCACTATGATCAAGGTCGTCATGCCTCAGGCCATCAAGAACATCCTGCCGGCTCTCGGCAACGAGTTCATCACGATAATCAAGGAAACTTCTCTGGCATCCAACTTCTTTGTCGGAGAACTCATGACCACATATGCTGTCATCAAAGGCGTGACGTTCAACCCGATCCCGACCCTTATGGATATCGGCATAATATATTTCGTGATGACATTCACGCTTTCCAAGCTGATGGGAATTGCTGAAAGGAGGATGAAGGCAAGTGCTTAACGAGAATAAGGAAGTAATGCTTGAAGTAAAGAATATCTTCAAGAACTTCGGCGACCTTGAGGTGCTGAAGGGCGTGAGCACGGAAGTCGACAAGGG
>JBGUME010000326.1:0-3884 GCA_045116695.1 Anaerovoracaceae bacterium
TTTAAAACGTTTTTTGTCAGTCTCATCTTTTACTATGGATCCCTCAAGGAGCTTACTGCGCGAGTCTTTATCGCGCGCGTAGATCACCGCCATCGCGGCAAGAGCCGCTATGATGCCGGCGGAAGCTCCGAATGTAGCTCCTGCCGCAGCGTACTGCAGGTTTGTCTTGTAAAACATGTACGCAAGCGTCAGTCCTACGGCTACTCTCATCATTTGTTCCACCACTTCGGTGATGCCCGTAGGTTTCATGTTCTGTCTGCCCTGATAGTAGCCTCTCATTGAAGCGACTACCGGAGTAAACAGCAGCGCTACGGATATAGCCTTCATCGATGCTTCCGCGCCGGGGTTCTTGTAGGCGGCAGCTATCGCGCCTGCCCCGAAGAACATGACAATGAACGATATGATGCCCAGCGCCCAGGATACCTTCATCGCAAGCTTGTAAGATTTGTGAGCGTTGATGAAGTCTCCTTCGGCTATCCTGGATGATACCATCCTTGATATCGCCACAGGGAAGCCGGCAGTCGCGATCACAAACAGAAGATTATATACCGCATAGGCAGCGCTGTAATAAGCCTGCCCTTCCGCGCCGATCATGTTGGTCAGCGGTATCCTGAAAATGGCACCGAAAATCTTGCTCACTATACCGGCTATTACCAGTATGGTGGCGCCTTTCATCAGAAGCGCGGATGTCTGCTTTCCTTCCTTATTTTCTACGTTATCTTTGATGTCTTCTTCTCTCATTTACAGTCTTTTAAGTATCTCCGCCTTGGCATTCTCAGCCTCAGCGCATGTCTTTTCTATATCTATGAATGTGTATTCGCCGTCCCTGTAAAGAGTCATGCCGTCACACATCGTGAGGCAAACGTCCTTACCGTCGGCAGAATAGATCAGTCCGTTCGCGATGTCGTCACATGCTGTCCAGTTAGGACCGCTTTTGTCAACGACTATGAGATCGGCCTTGAAGCCTTCCTTCACCAGTCCGCAGTCCTCGCGTCCCTGTGAGACAGCACCTGCCCTTGTGGCGCTCCTGAGCACCTGCTGAGGAGTCATCGTCGCCGGGTCCATCGAAGTCACCTTGCCGGTAAGAGCAAAGAATTTCATCTCTTCAAAGAAGTTGAGACTGTTGTTGCTCGCTACGCTGTCTGTGCCTATCGCAACATTTATGCCCTTCTCATACATAGGAGGCACATTGCACATGCCGCTTGCAAGTTTCATGTTGCTGCACGGATTGCTGGCCACAGTCACGCCCTTTTCCTTAAATATGTCCAGATCACTGTCTGTTACCCATGTGCAGTGAGCTGCCGTACAAGGTACATCGAACATGCCGGCTTCGAGGAATACTTCCGCAGGAGTCTTTCCGTATTTTTTGATGCAGTTTACATGCTCGCTCTCTGTCTCGGACAGATGGATATGTGTCCTGACATCATAGTGCTTTGCCATGTCCGCGATGGCCTTTATCATCTCGAAGTCATTAGTGTACTCGGCATGAGCGCTCGCGTCAACCAGTATGCGGCCGTCCTCAAATCCGTAATACATCTCTATGGCCTGAGCCGCCTCCTTAAGGGAAGCGCTCTCGGATACAGGTGTCCCGAAGTTTGTGACAGCCCGCGAGATATTTGTCTTTACTCCCGAGTGAACGACTGCTCTGACCATGTCATCGATAAAGTAATACATATCCGTTGTCGAAACTATTCCGAACCTTATGGATTCCGCCATGGTAAGCATCGTTGCCCAGTATACGGCTTCGCTGTAAAGCTTGTCCTCGAACGGGAATATCCTGTCGTTGAGCCATCTGTCGAGCGGCAGGTTCTCGCCATAGCCTCTCATGAGGCACATCGGGGAATGTCCGTGCGCATTGTAGAACGCCGGCATGAGTACCTTTCCCCTGCCGTCATATGTCTCAAAGAACACCTCCTCGTTTTCAGGAGGCTTGCTGTCTATGTACACGATCCTGTGGCAGTTGGTGCCCACATACATGTTCTCTCTGTATTCGAAATTCTCATCAATGAGTCCGATGTTCTTGAATAGCATGTCATGACCTCTTTCAAAGTGGTTCAAAAATCGACTTATTATACGGTATTGATCTGCCAATGTGAATAATTCTAAACACTTTTAATATTGATGTCTGCCAGACATAAATTATTGTTCAAACTGCTTAGAGTCCTCCTTGGCAGCTCTGAGGAACCTCATAAGCCCAAGGATCTTCTCCGTTTCTATCGTCTTTCCCATGTGATACTGCAGCATGGTAACTCTTCCGTCGGAAAGAGCGACTTTTTCGCCGTATTCTGACTTGGCCATGACAAAGACATACGGATGCACCCTGACGTTGTCCGCGAACCTTATCTGTATCCACTTCTCACGCCTGCTTATGCCGGAAACACCAAGGTATTCCGCGTGAGCTCTTATCTCCGCGACATTGATAAGGCTGAGCGCTTCATCCGGCAGATCTCCGTATCTGTCGGTGAGCTCGTCAATGACATCCATGGCATCCTCGCTGTCGAGAATGCCAACGATACGGCGGTAAGCCTCAAGTCTGAGCGACTCGTCAGGTATGTAAGATGCGGGAATTGACGCTCTTACAGGCAGATCGATGGTTATATCCGCTCTTGATTCGCCTACGTCCTCGCCTTTCAGCTGTCTGACTGCCCTGTCTATCTCCTTGCAGTAAAGTTCATATCCTATGCTCTCTATGTGTCCGCTCTGCGCCTCTCCCAATATGTTGCCGGCGCCGCGCAGTTCGAGATCTCTCATCGCCAGTTTGAATCCCGCGCCGAATTCCGTGAATTCCCTGATCGCCGCGAGCCTCTTGCGGGCTATCTCTGTCAGCACCTTGCCCGGCTGATACATCAGATATGCGTATGCCAGCCTGCTGGATCTGCCTACCCTGCCCCTCAGCTGATACAGCTGCGCCAGGCCGAACCTGTCGGCATTGAGTATTATCATCGTATTGGCGTTAGGTATGTCGATGCCGTTTTCGATTATCGTCGTAGCTACAAGAACGTTTATGCGTCCTTCTATGAAGTCGAGCATGGTGTTCTCAAGGACTTCTTCATTCATTCGCCCGTGTCCGACACCGACTATCGCTTCAGGTACCAGACGCTTGACTGTCTCCGCGACTGTCGAGATACCTGTGATCCTGTTGTTTACGACAAAGACCTGTCCGCCTCTCGCCAGCTCGCGCGTGATCGCGTCGCGCAGTATCTCCTCTTCGTAAGGAGTCACGTACGTGCGCACCGGGAATCGGTCTCCCGGCGGCTCTTCTATAAGGCTTATGTCCTTGATCCCCGTGAGCGACATGTTGAGCGTACGCGGTATCGGTGTAGCGGAAAGTGTAAGTACGTCTATGTTGCTCCTGAGCTCCTTTATCTTTTCCTTGTGGCGGACACCGAAGCGCTGCTCCTCGTCAACTACCAGCAGACCCAGATCTTTGAATGTGATGTCATCAGAAAGCAGCCTGTGAGTGCCTATTACGAGATCGACTCTTCCGCTCTTTATTCCTTTTACCGTTGCCGTCTGCGCAGCCTTTGATCTGAACCTCGACAGTTCTTCGATCTCAAACGGGAAGTTCTCAAAGCGCTCTCTCAGATTGTGATAATGCTGGTTGACCAGTAGAGTCGTCGGTGCGAGTATAGCCGCCTGCTTGCCCTCGGATATGCACTTGAACACAGCCCTCGCGGCCACCTCTGTTTTGCCGTACCCTACGTCTCCGCAAAGCAGTCTGTCCATCGGAAGAGGCTTCTGCATGTCTTCTTTGATCTCAGCAGCAGCTCTTAGCTGGTCGTCTGTTTCCGGATATGGGAATGCATCCTCGAATTCAGTCTGCCAGACAGTATCTTCACCGAAGGCATATCCTCCCTCTGCCTGTCGCTTTGCATAGAGCCGCA
>JBGUME010000327.1:0-2876 GCA_045116695.1 Anaerovoracaceae bacterium
TCGCCCTTGTCGTCCGGCGTCAGCACCACGGCATCTTCCTTGTTCTTTATGGAAGTCTCGGTATTAAGCACCTCATAGATACGGTCAGCGGCTATGCCCGCTCTTGGCAGGAATATCGCCATGCTGGCTATCATGAGGAACGAGAAGACTATCTCCATCGAGTACGCGATAAAGGCCGTCATGGTGCCCACCTGCATGCCTCCCGCGTCTATCCTGCCGGCAGCCACCCAGGTGATCCATATGGAGAGGCCGTACATGATTATCATCAGGAAAGGCGTGATGGAGATCATTGCCCTGTTCACGAAGAGCTGGTTCCTGTATAGGTCGTTATTGGCCTTGTCGAACCTCTCCTCTTCAGTATCCTCGCGTCCGAAAGCGCGAATGACCTGTATGCCGGTCAGTATCTCCCTCGACACTGCGTTCAGCGCGTCGATGAGGCTCTGCATTATCCTGAACTTAGGCATCGCGACCGCGAACATCACGGATACCATTAGGAGTATAGCTATGACGCCCGTGACAATGACGAAGTTCATATGAGCGTGTGTCTGATATACCTTGATGATCGACCATGTGCAGATGCATGGAGCAAAGAGCATCATGCGAAGCATCATTGTGGATGTCATCTGCACCTGCTGTATGTCGTTGGTGGCGCGGGTTATAAGGGACGATGTCTTGAATTCATCCATCTCAGCGCTTGAGACCGACATAACATTGGCGAAGAGCCTCGACCGGAGATCCTTGCCGATCCCGGCGCCTACCCTTGCCGCGAGCAGCGATACCAGCGTCGTGAACGCCATGACTATAATGGACATCAGCAGCATCAGTCCGCCGCATCTGAACATGAACGAGTTCTGTATGGCCAGAAGATCAAGTCCCGCCTCGGCGTCGCAGTCTCCCGCGTAGGCTATGCCCATCGCCAGCAAATTGCTGTTGGTCTCCTGCCCCTTTCCGCTGCTGTCTATGACGTTCCCTGATCCCGTACCCGCGGATTCCTCGGCCTTGGCCAGAGTATCGCCGTTCTTCTCAGCGTAGCGTGTGACCAGCGGCATCAGGAGCGTCTTATCGAGCTCCGTCAGCTCATCGTCAGTCATGTCTCTTCGTCTGTAGATGGCTGTCCCCTCATCATTCGTCTCGCCTGCGTCCGTAATGAAGCAGTCCTCCCACTGAGCCTGCTCTTCCTCGCTCATGCCGGCAGACGCGGCCTCGAATTCGGAGACGGTTATTGCCTCCGGCACTATATGCTCTATACCTCTGTTCTGTATGCCCGTATCGATGAGAGCCTGCGTGTACATCGGCAGATTCATCTCACAAAAAGCCTGTCCTGCCATGAGAAGCAGAACAAGCAGTGCGGTCCATTTATACGGCATCAGCGTTTTGAAGAGGTTTTTCATCTACTTATATTTTGAAGTCCTTGTCTCATCTATGCTGCCGGCATTGGAAAGTTCCCTCTCTATGTCAGCTATGCATGTAACCTCTATTACATTATCGTAGTCGAGCTGACGGCAAAAATCCTGCGCCAGCATATCATCAAGAAAAGCAAAGAAGCGGTCATAGTAACCGTTCACGTTATACAGTATCACGGGTTTATTGATCTTGCCCAGAAGTCCCAGGCGCTTGTAGGTCATTACCTCCGATATCTCATCCAGAGTGCCCATGCCTCCCGGGAGAGCTATGAAAGCGTCCCCGTGTTCTATCATCCAGTTACGCCTGGTAGACATATCATCAGCGATGACCACCTCGGTCAGGTCGTTGCGGGTCTCCTCAGCCAGAACGAAAAACTGCGGAGTGACTCCTATAGCCTCTCCGCCGCCTTCTATCAGAGCATCAGAAACAGCGCCCATCATGCCGGAATTGCCGGCTCCGTAGATGAGCCTGTGTCCCTTCTCCGCCATCCACGCTCCGAGTTCTCTTGCGCGCGCGATGAATTCCGGATCGTTTCCTTCAGCTGCTCCGCAGTATACCGTTATATTCATTCTACATTACCGACTTTGCCGCCATTTCCTTCAGGACGGTATCATCAGCTTCTTCCTTGTTCCATTCAGGATCGTAGAACAGATTGAGCCTCAGCTCGTTGGAGATCTCTCTTAAGAGCTTGCATCCCGCTATGCTGTTGCCTTGCGCGTCGAGAGCCGGTCCGAACACGCCTATGCCGGCGCGCTTGTCGGATACGGACAGAAGTCCTCCGCCTACTCCGGACTTGGTCGGGATACCCACCTTGATGGCGAATGTGCCCGATCCGTCATACATTCCGCATGTCAGCATCAGTGTCTTAACGATACGCGCTGTCCTGGATGACATGAATCTCTTTCCGTCCAGATTGCACACACCGTCGTTGGCGAGCTTCTTGCCCAGGTTTGCCAGCGACTCGGCAGTGACGTTCATGGAGCACATCTTTGTGTAGAATCTCAGAGTGTCCTCTACGTCTGTCGTGATGATGCCCTTGCTCTGCAGCAGATATGCTATGGAACGGTTCCTTGAGCAGGTCTTCATCTCCGAGTCGAATACATCCTCGTTCAGTTCGATCCCCGGATCAGAGCAGATATTCCTTGTATATCTGAGCATGTCCTGGAAGGATACCTCAGGCAGCAGCAGTCCGCAGACGGCCAGTGCGCCCGAGTTGATCAGCGGGTTGTAAGGCTTGGAATCACTGACGTCCAGCTCTACCAACGAGTCAAAAGCTTCGCCTGATGGCTCCATGCCCACCTTTCTGAACACCGGCTTGAGTCCGCAGACTTCAAGCGCGACTATGAGCATGACTACCTTGGAGACCGACTGCATCGTGAATCTCACATCGTAGTCGCCCATGCAGATCTTGTCGCCCTTCAAAGGGTACAGACAGATGCCAAGCTGATGAGGATCCATCTTGCTCAGCTCCG
>JBGUME010000328.1:0-7076 GCA_045116695.1 Anaerovoracaceae bacterium
GCCGTGATGGAATACAGAAAGGCCGAATAGATGAGCGAGCCACTGCTTAGGATAGAATCATTAAGCGCGACTTACGACATCGACACGCCGGACGTGGTCACCGATGTCAGCTTTGACATGGCTCCGTCCGAGATAGTCTGCATAGTAGGCGAATCCGGATCCGGCAAGTCCACGCTGGTCAAGGCCATCCACGGACTGGGCGAGCTCTATATCACGGGCGGCAGGGTGTTCTTTGATGGCAAGGATCTTGCAAAGATGGATCCTAAGGAGAGACGAAAGCTGATGGGTACGGGCATAGCCCTCATACCTCAGGATCCGGCCGCGTCATTCAATCCGATAAGAAAATATGATAAGCAGTTCAAGGAGGCTCTCGCCGGACATAATATGGACTACGATGAGGACTTTATAAGCGACATGCTGGGACGCATTGGCATCAAGGACGGCAAGGCCGTTCTCGCCAGCAGGCCATACGAGCTCTCCGGCGGCATGAATCAGAGGGTCGCCATCGCCGCGGCCATGATGTTTGAGCCTAAGATACTGCTCTGTGATGAAGCGACCAGCGCGCTTGACGTTACGACAGCGGGTGCCGTCGTGGATGAACTGACGAAGATAAGAGACGCCAACGGAACAGCTATCCTGATGGTCACGCACCACCTCGGAATAGCCAAGCGCATGGCGGACAACATAGGAATAATGAAAGCAGGCAGGATGGTCGAATACGGCAGCAGAGACCGCATATTCAACCACCCTGAGAATGAATACACAAAGAACCTTATGCGCGACGTACCGCGTCTAAGGAAAGATTAGCAAAGGCAGATGGATAACAGAGAAATCGTTCTTTCGGGACATGATCTGAATAAGTCTTACAAGAACCGTGACCGCGTTGTCACGCCGCTTAAGCATGTCGATTTTGAGCTGAGGCACGGCGAGATCCTGGGCATCGTGGGCGAGTCCGGAAGCGGAAAGTCAACGCTGCTTAAGGTCATAAGCGGCATCGAGAAGCCTGACAGCGGAAAGCTTTATCACATGGGTGAGGAGTACACAGGAGCCGGCCCGGAAAAGACCGGCAGATTCCTGCGCATGATATTCCAGGACGCCGTCGGATCCTTCGATCCGAAGATGAACATGCACAAGTCATTGCATGAGGGCAATCCGGCGACTCACGAAGAACTCGTGAGGATAATCAGCGAGGTAGGTCTGAATGAAGAACTTCTGACACGCCGCCCGCGTCATCTGTCGGGAGGCCAGTGCCAGAGGATGTCTATAGCCAGAGCTCTGCTTTCACACGCCGATATATTACTGTGCGACGAGATCACAAGCGCGCTCGATGTAACGACTCAGGCGCAGGTAATAAAGCTTCTGACGGAAGTCCGCGATGAAGAGGGAGTATCTATAATGATGATCTCTCATGATCTGGCTCTGGTCAGCATGGTCTGCGACCGCATAATGGTCCTGAAGGACGGCACGATCGTCGAGACCGGCATCACTTCTGATGTCATCAATTCGCCTCAGCACGAATACACACGCGACCTTCTCAAAAGCGTGCTTGCCGTATGAGTGCGCTTCAGATAGCGGGTCACGATCTTGTCCCGGGAAAGACCGTAAAAGATCATATCCATGTGAACGGAACCACCATTCGTGTTCCGCATATCCTTATTTCCGGCAATTTAGCCGGGCCTACCCTATTGATCACAGCAGGAATACACAATGCGGAGTTCGTGGGCATACAGGCCGCGATCGAGCTTTCGCGTGAGATCGATCCTGAAAAGATAAAAGGCAATGTCATCATAGTACCGCTTGCTAACACTTCGGGCTTTGAGAACCGCACCATGAGCATGGTATATGAGGACGGAAGAAACCTGAACAGGGTTTTTCCGGGAGACAGGTACGGTACAGCGGCTTACCGTCTTGCGCACATGCTGTTCAATACATTCATCGTTCATGCCGATGCTTATATCGACCTGCACAGCGGCGATGGCTATGAAGAACTGACACCTTATGTATATTATGTGGGAGACACTGCAGTCGAGAAACAGGCAGCGGCAATGGCGGCCTGCGTCAACACGGAATACTGCGTCAAATCACGCTGCCTCACAGGCGGAGCCTATAACCTGGCTTCGGTGAACGGTGTGCCAAGCGTGCTCATAGAGCGCGGACAGCTTTCGCAAATGCCGCGGGATCAGGTAGAGCAGGACAAGGCAGACGTGATCAACATCATGAAGTATCTTGGCATCATTGATGGCGATCCTCTCATTTATGACAAGCAGAACCTTCGCGAGACAGAGATGTTTTCACCTGTTTCGGGATGCTGGTATCCGGACATGCACGCTGGAGATTCATTCAGATGCGGCGACAGACTGGGCATAATAAAGGATTATTTCGGAGAGACCATGCACGAGATCCTCGCCCCTGAAAACGGGATGATGCTTCATCAGACTGCATCACTAAATATAATCGAGGGCGGACCGATGATTTCGTACGGGATCCCGGATCATACCGAATAATGAAATGTGGCTATAGTTTCTTCAAAAGCATTCCTCTATTCATGAAAAAAGCAGACATGCGTCATGCATGTCCGCTTTTTTCTTTGTCATAAATAGGTATTATGCTTTTGCCTTTGCGGCTTTCTTAGCTGCGTCATTCTTGACGGATTTGGCCATGGACTTCCTGACAACGCCCTTAGGGTCTGTGATGAGAAGTCTTGCAAGCCAGATGATCAGTGCAAGAGCTACTACCGAGAATCCGAGGTATGCGTCGTTGAGCATATCTGCGCCGGATGGTGCGAAGAACTCAGCGCCGTCCTCAGCGTATCCGAAGATAGCGTCGCCGAGCCACATCAGGGAAGCGCCCCAGAACATGAACATCAGCATTCCAAGCTGCATGGTGTCATCCTTGCGGGTATACCACTTGATCGTTACGATGATCGCCGCAAATACTGTGATGAGAAGTGTCATATCGCTGCAACCTCCTTCCTACAGTTCCTGAGACGCAGCGGCCGGTTTCCTTGCCATGATGGCATCAGACACCTTACACATGATGAACCATGTTACCGTGATTATAACAGCCATCGTTACGCCGACTGTTGCCATTTCGTGGAACATCTCAGCCGCGTCTGCCGGATCTGCCATCGCCGTCAGGAACGGGAACCAAGGAACGACCTCGCCGTGCCATACGTGCTCGTAGCAGAGCAGGATAGCGCCGCCCCAGAGCATCCATGTGAGCCATTTCAGCTTTCTGCTCATAGGGACCTTCTCAGGCTCGATGTTATCAAGCTTGCCGCTTTCGATCTGGACTTTTTCTTTCTTCTCTTCTGCTTTCTCGATGCCGGTAACTACCAGCGCCTCAGCAGCACTTACCAGAAAACATGCCATAGTATTTCTCCTTCCGTTTTCCATATAACAACCTTCCGCTGCGGCGGAAACGCCAAAGCGGAATTGCGTTTACAATTGAATTATAAAACCGTGGAAAACAGCCGCAAGCCCCCATGGGGGATACAAATCAGCACTTTTTGAATAATTGCTATAAGTCATGAAAACCGCAAAGAAAAACTCCGGCACTTTCATGCCGGAGAAAAAACCGATCGAAAGGGCATCCTGCACGGATGCCCTTATTATTTAATTTGATCATACTGCGAAGTGTCTGTAAATGGTGAACACGATTATGCCGACCAGTATAAGCGCGTACAGGCACAGGAACAGTTTTGGTATCCGTTTCTCACTGTCAGTGAAGGATACATATTTTTTGTTGTTGAGTTTGTCCGACATGATGCGCCACTCCGCGTCGTAAAGCATTACAGGCAGCTGTTCTTCAAGCAGCTTGATGACTTTCATTTTTGCGGCGTTCAGTGTTCCGTAAGCCTCTAGTATGTTTATCCAGGATATATCCAGAATGACACCTGCCACACACATGAATGCGGCAACTATCAGCTTGACGGAATCGTCAAAGACTCCGAAAGCGACGCCGAGCAGCCCGGTAAGCGCGCTGTTCACACTAATGTAGAAGGAGTTGACGGACTGACGCCTCGCAACCAGATCTTCGGAGGTCTTCTGGAACATCTTATACTGGTCTACCAGTTCGCCCTTTCTTTGCGATCTGTTTTCTGAAGGCAGGTCTTCATATCCGGATGAGAAGATCGGATAGTATCCGTTCACGTAATCATCTATCCTCTGCTTGATCTCCTCTAGCGTCATCACCGGAGCGACCAGCCGCTTCTGTTTGGTGAAGCGGTCTGTGATCATCAGATAGTCAGGTATCTCATAATTGCCCGGGTTATACAGCATTATAAGCTTGTTGTATTTGACTGCGCGCTCAAACTCCCAGCCCATGGTCTCTTTCTTTGATGGCTTGGCGGCATCCTCACCTATGATGAATATGACGGCGTGCGACATCTTTATTTTGTTCATGGCATCTTTTTTCCATGATGATTCCACGCCGGATTCAAGCGTAAGGATGTTGCAGCTGGCATACGCGCCCGGATCCTCTCCGTCGGTACCGCGGAGGTATGGTTCGATCACATCCTTGACCATTTCATAGTCTTTGCCTGAATGGATCATAAATACGTTTATCATGTTTCTTCCTCTGTCTGATCAGCTCCAAAACCTGTTGTTTCAGTTTACCATAAAAAAGATGTCGTGGTACAATAGTATGAAACAATAGGCACAAATACACGCCGGGAGAGTAAAGCAAAGGTAACAGAAATGGCAAATAATCTGGTCATATACTATTCCCGCAAGGGACAGAATTATGTGGACGGCAAGCTGGTGGACCTTGAAGTGGGCAACACCGAACTGATCGCCCAGTATATACGCGACGCGGTAGGCGCGGACCTGTTTGAGATCGAGACGGTCAATGATTATCCGGCCGACTATATGCAGTGCACCGAGGTCGCGAAGCAGGAGCAGCGGGACAATGCCCGTCCGAAGCTTAAGGAGTATCTGCGCGACATCAGCGAGTATGACAACATCGTGATCGCGGGCCCGTGCTGGTGGGGCACATATCCGTGCGCCGTTTTCACCCAGCTTGAGAAGCTGCGCTTCAGAGGCAAACATGTATGGCCTGTCATGACCCACGAGGGCAGCGGCGAGGCAAAAAGCAGAAGCGACCTCAAGAAGTTCTGCATCGGCGCAAAGGTTGGAAAGACACTGGCGGTGCAGGGAAGCAAGTGCCCGGCAGCCAGGGAGACAGTAGCCCGCTGGGCAGAGAAGCATCTGAAATAGAATGTTCCAGCTGAAGAACGAAGAAAAAAAGGTTGAATATCTGGAACTCATATACGACCTCGTCTTCGTATACATGGTGGGCCGCAACAATGCTCTTCTCAGCACCTTTGAGAACGGATTCGTTTCCGGCACCGCCTTCTTCGCGTACATATTATGCACGCTTGCCATAATCCAGATATGGAACTTCACTACGTTCTACATAAACATGTTTGGAAGAAACGGCGTGCGCGACCATGTCTTTCTGCTGATCAACATGTATCTGATGTATTTCATAGGGCAGAGTACGCGCACCGACTGGTTTGCGTACCAGGCGCAGTATCACATCGCCTGGGCACTCATACTGATCAACATCGGGCTGCAGTATGTCATAGAACTCAGGAACCATCAGGCAGATGTCTGGAACCGCGACCTGATAAAGCGCATGATCTGGATACTGTTTTTAGAAGCAGCGATAGCTCTGGCGGCCGCATTCGTTCCGGCGTCAATGACCGGATGGGTGTCGCTGGCCGCGATATTTGCCGGCATCATCCTGACAGCCGTGAACAGGAACAGGAGCCCGGGAGGGGTCATCGACTTTGCGCACTTAACAGAACGCGCCATGCTCTATGTGGTGTTCACCTTCGGCGAGATGATAATCGTGATCTCCGCGTACTTCGTGGGCGACGGAGGCTTCGACTGGAGCGTCATATATTTTTCGCTGATGGGATTCCTCATTGTAGCCGGGCTGTTCGTCTCATACGAACTCATATACGATCACCTTCTGGACAGGGAGATGGAAGACAGCGGCATGCTGTACATGATCATCCATATATTCATCATATTCGCGCTTGGCCTCATAACAGTATCGCTTGAGTTCATGCGTGAAGAAGAGGTGGCGCTGCTGCCTAAGATCGTACTCATCACATCGGCGATCATCGCTTATTATGCGTTCCTGTTCTGCACCGGCAAATACGCCAAACAGAGGTGCGGGATGGACCTGCCGTTCATGCTGAAGATGGTCGGCCTCGCGGCTGTGTTCGCGGCGCTCATGATAGTCTTCAGGGAGAACATGAGGGTAAACATATTCGTTACAGTTGCATACGTGTGGAGCATCGTCGCGGTGCTTTACCGGGCTAAAAACATATTTGAAAAAGGATAAAAAACAATGAGCAAAGTTTACATCACGGGACACAGGAATCCGGACATCGACAGCCTGTGCGCCGCATCGGCCTACGCCAACCTCAAGAACATGACCGATCCGGAAAACGAATACATCGCCATCCACTGCAGCCCGGTCTCCGACCAGGTGAAGGAGCAGATGGAAGCGATGGGGATAAGGATCCCTCAATACAGAAAGGATGTCTATCCGAAGGTGAGGGATGTCATGCTTGAGCCGCAGACACATATCCAGGCAGGCGCGCCGATCTTTGCCCTCGTCAACGCGTACAGCGCGGAGAACCCGTCAGTCGTGCCTATCTATGACGGCGAAAAGTTCAAGGGCCTGCTGAGCGTGGATGACATCACAAAGTGGTTCCTGTCGGACAACAAAGAGGAGATACCTACCTACAAACTCACTGTGGAAAACATACTCCGGGTAATACCGGGCAAGCTGCTGCACAGGGGAAAGAATGAGACGATCGAGGGATCCCTGCTTGTAGGCGCCGCATCATATGAGGCATTCAGCGGACTGCTTGAAGAGATAGGCGACTGCATCGTGGTGCTCGGCTCGCGCGCGGACCATATCGAGTACGCCATAAAGAAGCAGGTCCCGGCCATCATCATCACGGCGTCCGAAGAAGCGCCTGACGTGGACTGCAGCGGATATGACGGATCGATATTCATAACTGACCTCGGCACAGCTGAGACGCTCAGAAGGATCAG
>JBGUME010000329.1:0-2015 GCA_045116695.1 Anaerovoracaceae bacterium
CCCCATGGTTCCTATCCCGTACGGTGACGGAAGAGAGAACAAAGGCATTAATATACCTGCTGAGCGCGCTGTTTTTTCCATTTACTAACCCTTTACCGCGCCTGCAGCCACACCCTTGATGATGTGCTTCTGCAGTGCTAAATAGAATATGATGATCGGCAGCATGGAAAGCATGATTACAGCCATCGTTGCGCCGAGGTCTACCGAGCCGTAGCTTCCTTTGAGGTACTGTACGTGGATAGGGATCGTCATGTATTTGGTCCTGTCGAGTACAAGGTACGGGAGCAGGTAGTCGTTCCACACCCACATGGTCTCAAGGATACCGACGGAAATAAGTGTCGGCTTGAGCATCGGGAGAACTACATTGAAATATGTACGTACCGGGCCGCAGCCGTCAATTGAGGCAGCTTCCTCTATCTCAAGCGGCAGACCTTTTACGAAGCCGACAAACATGAATATGGCAAGTCCGGCTCCGAATCCCAGATATACGATCGGGATGGTCCAAGGTGTGTTCAGCTTGAGGTTGTCTGCCGTGAATGTCAGCGTGAACATTACCATCTGGAACGGTACGATCATGCTGAACAGGCAGAGATAGTAGAACGCGTTCGCAAACTTTGAATTCACGCGGGCTATGTACCATGCAGTCATCGAGGTAAACAGCAGGATCAGGAATACCGAAGCGATCGTGATCCAGAATGAGTATCCGACTGACTTCATGAACGGATAGTTACCGAAAGTCATGCCCTTGATATAGTTTGCCCAGCCTACGAAGGATTCAGCAGTAGGCAGCGAGAATGCGTTCGTGTTGATCGATGCATTAGACTTGAATGAGTTGATAACCACCTCGAAGATCGGCATTATCCATACCAAGCTGAGCACCACGAATATCCCCGTGACCACATTGCCGAGCGGAGTGTACTTCTGTACATGCTTTTTCTTCATTGCTGCACCTCCTTACTTCTTGTGGCTTTCTGCTGTGCGAGAGCCAGTACCGCAACAAGAATAAAGAATATGACAGCCTTGGACTGAGCCACGCCGTGGTAATTCTTATTGATGTTGTATGTTGAGAAGATATTCAGCGCAAGCAGCTCTGTCATGTTGACCTTTGTGTTCTCAAGCATGACTGAAGGAGCTCCTCCTGTTAAAGCTAAGTTCTGGTCGAACAGTTTGAATGAGTTGGTCAGTGTCAGGAACGTGCAGATCGTGATCGACGGCATCACGTTCGGGATGATGACCTTTGTAAGAGTCTGCCATCCTGTAGCGCCGTCTATCTTCGCAGCCTCGAGCATGTCACCAGGGACAGCCTGGAGTCCTGCGATGTAGATGATCATCATGTATCCTATCTGCTGCCACGCTACCAGTATGACCAGACCCCAGAATCCGTATGTAGCGTTTGCCGTAAGGTATGTGTTGTAACCTTTCAGTATAGCGTCGAAGATCATCGACCAGATGTAACCGAGTACGACGCCTCCGATAAGGTTAGGCATGAAGAATACCGTACGGAAAAGATTGGCTCCGCGAATGCTCTGTGTCAGCGCGTAAGCGATGAAGAACGCCAGAACATTTATGAGTATGATCGATACTACAGCAAATGCCGCTGTATTCCAGAAAGCATGGCGGAATCCGACGTCTGTGAATGTCTTGACATAGTTTTGGAATCCGACCCACTTCGCATCTCTAGGAGTATTGAAGTTGCAGAAGCTCAGATAGATGCCCTGCAGGAAAGGCCAGACAAAACCGATAACAAAGCATGCCAGAGTCGGTACAATGAACAGCGGAAAGCATTTCTGTATAGGTCTGCGGATCAGCACGCTGTTCACGGTAGAATGATCTTGTTTTTTCTTCTTCTTTTTCTTTTCAGGCAACTTGCTCATCTCCTTTCTTAGTTTTCTTTTTCAGCCTTAAGCTTTGATAAAAAAACAGGGGCAGGCGAGTTTGCCCGCCCCTGATTTTTCGCTATCAGCGAAAAGGAGTGAGTATTAGTTTCCTTCTACACTGTACTCGTAAGCCCAGCC
>JBGUME010000330.1:0-2808 GCA_045116695.1 Anaerovoracaceae bacterium
TCATCTCGAATATACCGCCGATAAAGCAGGCTCCGAGAATAGCGCCATACGCGACTACTCCGCCTCCCATCGACCCGGCAACACCGCTCATTACTCCGATGAATCCCGAGCTGGTACCCATAACGCACGGCAGTCTCGCGCCGATAGGTCCTATAGTCCAGAGCTGCACCAGTGTGACAAGACCTGCTACGAGCATCGCGTTCTGGATGACCGGCACCATCAGTCCCGCATCGCCGAGCGAACACGCTCCGCCGATGACCAGGATAGGTGTCAGGTTGCCGACGAACATGGCCAATACATGCTGCATTCCGAGTATGATCGCTCTTCCGGTAGGAATGCGTCCTTCAAGCTCATATTCGGATGTCATCACGCTGAGGCCTTTTCTGGTTTTTCCTTCTTCTTTTGCCATTTAGTCCCCCTTTCTCAACACATTAGATGCTTGATTATATCATATCGCCTGACAGGGTCGATAACACGGTTTCAACCTCCGGAAGTTCCATGTCAAGAGCCTCGCCCTTGAGTCCCGCCATCATGATCTCCGGATCAGACGGGATCTCTGCTATAACTGCTTCCCTGTCGCGGATCGTTGACTTTATAAGGCTGGCCTGGTCTTTGTCTACCTTGTTCAGAATAATATATACCGGCTTTCCGAGAGCCTTGCCCATGTCACAGACTTTTTCGGAAAGATGTATCGATTCATAAGACGGATCGACCACCATGAGTATCACGTCAGCATATCTGTCCACGCCGCGTCCGAAGTGCTCTACCCCTGCTTCGGTATCTGTTATGACGATATCGTTCCTGCCGGTCTCAAGGTTGTCGAGGAACATCTTGGCAGTAAAGCCCATTCCGCAGGCGCAGCCCTCCTCCGCTTCGGCTATCTTGCCTATCGCAAGAAGATGCAGTCTGTCCCTGCCCGCAAGGAATTCCTCAGGGATGTCGGAAATATGCCACTTTTCTTCGAACAGGTATCCTTTGTCGTCAAACTTCCGGTATGCTCCTTTTTTGCCGCCAAAGTAATGTGTGAAATCCTCCGGGAGTTCGAAGCCAAGCTGCCTGTGCAGACCGTAATTGGACTCATCGGAATCGATCACCAGGACGTTATTGCCATGTTTCTCATATGCTCTTGCCAGCAGCGTCGCGACAGTACTCTTGCCGCAGCCGCCTTTTCCGCAAAGTATTATCTTCACTGTCTTTCTCCTCTTTTTTATATGGGATTATGATACCACATGATAACTTCAAATTAGTAAACGACTGTATGTTTTGAATTAAATGCAACTTAATGCATCGTACAATATTATTAACTTTACTTAAACGTTAACAGTAAATATACTGTAGATGGAAAGAGGAATATCTTCGTTCAGGTCTTATGGAACCGGTTATTTGGGAGGAGGTACACATCATGGCAACAGCATTTGTGATCGTATCATTTGGAGCAGTACTCGTAGCAAAGTGGAGATTTTACGCAAAGTACAGCAAGAACCACAGATAATAGCACAAGCAATTCATAAATTTTTAATCCCTCTCAAAACGCCTTTTCACGATCAGTGAAAAGGCGTTCTTCTTTTGCTTATTTATCAAAGAATTGCAGCGTACAGTCCAGAAACTTCCTCGCGGCGCCTGTCATCCTTTCTTTTGACGGGAATGCCACACCGAGAGTGATCTTCTGCGGCGGGTCGAGCGGCAGCTTCACGAGATGCTCGTTCCAGAACTGCGCAGAAAGTTCGTTGACATAGGCAGTTCCCAGACCCATCCTCACCATCGCAAGTGATGCCGGCGTGTCGTAGGTAGTATATTTCAACTCAGGATGTACACCGTTCCTGTTGAGGATCTCCCATATCTCCATTTCCTTGCCCCAGGATCCCATGATGAAATCATCGTTCTCGCATTCGGCGATAGGAAAGCTTTTTTCTCCGGCCAGTCTGTGATCTTCAGGTATGGCAGCTATTATATTGCTTTCAGAAAGTGGTATCCACTCGTAAGGGAATGGCTCGGAATATGCCAGGAAGGCAAGGTCCGCCTCATTCTGCTCAAAGTGGTGTACGATATCCGATTTGATGCACTCCATCAGGCTTACCTGGATGCCCGGATAATCGTTCTTGAAGCGCCTGACTATCTTCGGCAGCCATGTGGTAGCAATACTTGGGTAAGTTGCAATGGTTATCTTGCCTCTTGTGACTCCCTTTAGCTCAGCAGCAAAGGTGTATATCTCTTCTTCATGAGTGAGATACGCCCTTACCAGCGGGAGCATCTCGCTGCCCTCCGAAGTCAGTTTCATTCCCTTCTGAGATCTCACAAAAAGACTGATCCCAAGTTCTTTCTCGAGGGCTGTTATAAGCTGACTTATCGCCGATGGCGTATATCCGAGCGAATCAGCCGCAGCTTTCACGCTGCCCTTATCCGCTGTTTCAACAAACGCTCTTAATCTTGCTGTCTCCATGATCTTTACTCTCATGTACTCAAACTACATGTTCATGAAAGTATTTTAACACAAACTTAACACAGGCAAAACACAAAAAGTCCGGGACCGATCCGATCCCGGACTTCTCATCTTTCTTTAATGGCCGCTTATTTGGTCAGGCCTTCTGCGATCTCGATTCCCTTTGTGAA
This sequence comes from Anaerovoracaceae bacterium, assembly GCA_045116695.1. GTDB lineage: Bacteria > Bacillota > Clostridia > Peptostreptococcales > Anaerovoracaceae > Crickella. The sequence goes on from JBGUME010000330.1 coordinate 2,611, forward strand.
TGCATCCCAGCCGTCATATTTGAGCTTGACAGGGATATGCATCGTCAGGTTTCCGAGTACCGGAAGACCATTCTTGTTGATATAAGCAAGTGTTCCGACGAGCGCTGCGCAAAGTACAAGTTTCTTCATTTCCAAAGCTCCTTCCATTCAGAACGATAAAAACTTAAAAGCTGTTGTTAGTTTTTTTATACCACTCAT
>JBGUME010000331.1:0-5787 GCA_045116695.1 Anaerovoracaceae bacterium
ATGCCCACTATCACCGATACGAGTATGCCCATCATGAACGGCCTCAGCTCTGTCGCCCACATTATCAGATTTCCTACCTTCATGGCAACGGCTCCGAGTCCCGGCGCCCACCATGCTGCCAAAGCTACGCCGACGCCTATGGTGACCAGCGGTACAACGAGTATGTCCACTCTTGTCTCTCCCGCGACAGCCTTACCGCATTCCGCGGCGATGATGGCGACTATAAGAACGGCAAGAGGTCCTCCCGCTCCGCCGAGTCCGTTAGCCGCAAAGCCCGCGGTCGCCAGCGAGAACAGTACGAGATTAGGACTCTTGAGCGCATATCCTATCGCTATCGCCATTGCGGGTCCGGTCATCGCTACGGCAAGTCCGCCCACCGTGTAATCGACACCGCTTATGGTACAGACCGGGCTTGTCAGGAATCCGATGTGGAACTGCGTACCTATAGTGTTGATGATCGTACCGATAAGAAGCGAGCAGAAAAGGCCCTGCGCCATCGCTGAGAGTGCATCTATACCGTAACGCCTCGCGCTTATCTCTATATTCTTGCGTTCAAGGAACGCTTTAAAGGAACTCTTTGTCATTTTCTTCTCAATCCTTTATAATTTAAACAGCAAACACTATCTGAAAGATTATAACACATTATTCCAGCGAAAGGGGTCTCTAATGAGTCGTGTAGAACGGGCAGAGGCAAGAAACGAAAAAGAGGCAAGGCAAGCCGCACAGGAAAAGCAGGCTGCTTCTGCCGGAAGAAGAAAGAAGAAGAAAAAAAGCGGGTGCCTGTGGATACTGGTACTGATCCTGGCCATCCTCGTTGCGGGCGGAGGCTATTACACAATGGGGCTCAGGCCGGTCGATCCGAAGAGCGAAGAGCAGGTCGTCGTGGACATCCCGAACGGCAGCGGAGCGTCGACTATCGTGGAGATACTCGATGAGGCCGGGCTGGTGAAAAACAAGTTCTGTGCCAAGGTCAACAGCAGGATAGGCCACTACAACAGCCTTCAGGCAAACACATACATCTTCAGTCCTTCGATGTCATTCCAGGAGATAATGACCGCCATCAATACAGGAGACTTTGATTATCTCTCCAAGGAGAGCGTAGAAGTCAAGGACGGGGCAAGGCTGCAGCAGGTAGCTGAAGCTGTTTCGGAAAAGCTTCCATACTCGGCTGATGAGATCCTTGAGAAATGGGCTGACACGAGTTACCTGAACGAACTTATCGACAGATACTGGTTCCTGACAGATGAGATACTCAACAAGGATGTTATGTATCCGCTCGAGGGTTACCTTTACGCAGACACTTACATCGTTACCGACAACATGACTCTTGAGGACTTCACGGAGATGTGTCTCGACAGGATGGATGAGGAGCTGTCAGCGCGCAAAGGCGATATCGACGCTTCGGGATTCACCGTTCACCAGCTCCTGACACTGACCTCCATCGTCACCAAGGAAGCGACAGCCGATGATCAGGCAGGTGTAGCGGGCGTATTCATGAACAGGCTCGACAACGACATGTCGCTCGGTTCTGACGTCACGGTCTGCTATATATTCCAGGAAGACAGAGTCGACCTCAAGGTGAGCCAGCTTGAAAGCACTAGTCCTTATAACACTCGTAAGTACGCCGGTCTCCCGCCGGGGCCTATATGCCAGGTCGTAGGAAGCGCCATCGACGCTACCCTCAACTATGAGCACCACGATTACCTGTTCTTCATCGCTGATGAGAACGGAGTCGTACGCTACAGCACGGATGAAGCCGGGCACGAAAGCAACATCGATGAGCATGGACTGCTCCAGGACGATGACGCCGAGTCTGTAGAAAGCTAAAGACAACACAATTGAAAAAAGGTCGGGTGCTACACCCGGCCTTTTCTTATAACAGTACATTTCTCGCCTTCATACTGTAAGGTCATGTTTATATCCCGCGTGCCCGCAAGTAATTCCGTCAGAAAGGCTCTGTCCCCCTCCCATGTCGGAAGGTCAAGCATCTTTTCATGAGGCACCCATGCCAGCTCTCCTTCCCTGCATTCAGGAGGCTCATACTTACCGGTGTCCTCAAATATACGGGCTGCCTCTTCATCTGCCGGCACAAAATCTGAAGACGAGTACAGATACATATCTTCATCTTCGTACTGATCAGAGCGGAACTCTATCACGCCGTGAAAGACCCATGACTTCAGTCTGAGCCCCGTCTCCTCAAGCACTTCACGCACGACACACTCATCCGGTGTCTCGCCGGCTTCTACCTTGCCGCCCACACTGATCCATTTACCCTCATTCATGTCGCCGGGCTTTTTGTCGCGATACAGCATCAGCCAGCTGCCGTTATTCTCAAGATAGCATATAGTTGATCTGATCATGATAAAGGCGAGCCGCCTAGAACAGCGGCTCCTGTGTGTACTTTCTAATACTTTCCTTTGTATAGACGAGCACCCTGTCGCCCTCAAGCAAAACCAGATCTCCGTCCGGCTTCACTGTCTTTCCGCTGCGCTCTATCAGCACTATAAAGGTCTGGCGCGAAATATCCAGATCTTTTATCTTATGGCCATTCCATGGATGGTTCTTACCAAGGATGATCTCTTTCACGTCCTCGAGCATGCCTTCAGTAGCCGACTCAGCGCAGATTATCAGCTTGTCGCCGAGCAGTATCTCGACGTCTCCCCTCGGGACCATCGTTTCCCCGTCTCTGATGATCAGGGCTATGATGGAGCCGCTCGGCATCGCTATCTCGCTTATGGTCTTGCCTATCCACGCGTCTCCCGGATCGATAGAAGCCTTGATGAATCTGACGTTCTGCTGTTGCTCTATATCCGCAAGCCTTGTTGCCAGCTGATACTCTTCAACGAATCCGGCGGAAATGATACCCGTAGGTATGGCTACCAGAAGTACGCCCAGGAACGTTATCACTATGCCGAGTATCTGCCCCATGGTCGTTATCGGATATATGTCTCCGTAGCCGACTGTCAGCAGCGTCGAAGTCGCCCACCATATTGCCGAGAACGCATTTTTGAAAACATCCGGCTGAGCGTCATGCTCTACGCTGTACATGCAAAGGCTCGAGGCCAGAATGAGAAGCGCTATGACAAATATCGAAGCAAGTATCTGAGTCTTCTTCTTTGAAAGCACGTTACCGATGAGGGTAAGCGAGTCGGAGTACGCGTTGATCCTGAACAGTCTGAATATCCTGACGACTCTGAACATGCGGAATACCGCGGCGCCTGCCGGGAAGAAAGTCGGCAGGTAATGAGGCAGGAATGACAGAAGGTCTATGATACCGTAGCCCGAAGTAACATACTTGCCAACAGCCTTGCCGGTCGGATAGCCCTTGTACTGCTGTCTCGCGGTGAGGATCCTCAGAACATAATCGATCGCGAAAAAGAATACCGTGATCTCATCGACCCAGTGAAACAGCGTTCCGTACGCGGCCCTTGCGGAATCAAAAGTCGACGCGAAGGCGCACACGAGGTTGGCTAGCAGCGCCACAGTGCTGAGTATGTCGTAGAACTGATTCAGCCCGCTGTCGGTCACTCCGGTCGAGACCATCGCGAACAGCTTTTTTTGTGTTTTTTCCCAGTTGCTGTTGTTTTCCATTTAACCTTCTACTCTGATGCTCTTTATCTTCTGCGGCAGAAGCGGTTTGTCTCTGAAATCACGTCTTACGTTTACGATCTTGTCTGCCACCGCCATGCCGTCGGTCACCTTGCCGAACGCGGCATACTGACCGTCCAGATGCGGGGAAGTCGTTGTCATGATGAAGAACTGTGAACCGGCCGAGTTCGGATCCATTGCCCTTGCCATCGAGAGGACTCCTCTCTCATGCTTGAGATCATTTCTGAATCCGTTCGCAGTGAACTCGCCCTTGATTGTATAGCCAGGGCCGCCCATGCCGTTTCCGTTAGGGCATCCGCCCTGGATCATGAATCCCGGAATGACTCTGTGGAAAATGAGTCCGTCATAGAACTCCGAGTTCGCGAGTTTCTCAAAGTTTGCGACTGTTTCAGGAGCGATATCTTCATAGAGTTCGCCCTTCATGACGCCGCCGTCTTCCATTTCTATAGTGAATTTCTTCATAAGGTATACCTCCATTTGTATGGTTCAGAGATTATTATACATTGTAATTTGCCCCTAGTCTATCGGCATAAGCGCAGCGGTGAATGGCACGTAGGCCACAATCCGCAGAAAGTGCAGAAGCACACCGCGGCAGCGTTCTGACAACGGAACGAACAGCGGAAACTAGAGTGCGCGAAGCGGACTCATTTCCGCTGGCGCATGGAAGAGCGATGAAGCGGTTTGTGCTTCGTGCTTTCGAGGACGTGGCCAAGTGCCATTCGCCGCTGCTCATTCCACAGATTTGAGCGATTCTGTCATCGACACGTCGCGCAGTCTCTTCTGCATGGCGATGTTCACGAGGAACGCAAAAAGGAAGGTCAGCGCGACCGATATAGGTATGTCATACGGTCCGTGTCTTGGCTCGAAGTAGATCATGCTCAAAACTATGTTGTCTATCACAAACTTAAGCAGCCAGTCACCCATCGGTATACCGACTATTGCAGCCACTGCCGTCAGGAAGAGGTTCTCGCGGAATACATACTGCGATACCTCAAGCTGGTAGAAACCGAGCACTTTGATGGTAGCGATCTCGCGTATACGCTCCGTGATATTTATGTTGGTCAGGTTGTAGAGCACTATGAACGCCAGGAGCGCGGCGCTTAGAATGACGACATAGACAATGGAGTTAAGGCTCTTCATCATCTTGTTGACATTTTCTCTGACATCGATGTTTGTCTGCGCCGCTGCCGTATATTCGTAGCCTGCCGCATCAGCTGAAGCGTTTCTGATAACGTCTTCTGCAGTATCTTCTTCGAAATCGATGTACGCCGCCTTTATATCCGGATCCTTGCCGAAGCCATCCCGATAGGTATCGGATGAAATGTATATGCTGTCATATACGTAGTTGTCAGCGACACCTACTATCTTCACATTCATCTCGCGGTAATCATCACGCAGGATCATCTCATCGCCTACTCCTATACCGTAGTCATGATTTGTCTTCCGGACTATTACTGCCTCTCCCGGACCCGGATAGTCTATGTGCTGATCGCCGGTATGGAGGTCTATGAACTGATCGAAACCCTCCCCTTCGGTGGCTACGCATGTAAGGTCTGTCGTTTTATCACCGATGATCACCGTCACCTCGTCCCGGTGCAGGAACCTCACATTCTCACTGGTAACGCCGGCGTCCTGCATCTCCTCCAGGAAGTCCTTCTGCCTGTCCTCAGTCATGTTCTTGCTGAACATCACGGTGATGTCATACAGGGAGATCTCATCGAACTGGTAGTCCGCGATCTTTGATATGGTGGCCCTGATGCCTATGCCGGCGATCAGGAGAGCCGTACAGCCGCTTACTCCGATGACCATCATCAGGAACCTCTTCTTGTCCCTGAAGATGTTGCGGATGGATACCTTGTACAGGAAGCTGATGCGGTTCCACAGCGGTGTTATCCTCTCAAGGAGTATGCGCTTGCCGGCCTTTGGAGTCCTCGGCCTGATCAGCTCTGCCGGAGGTACCCTGAAGTCCGCCGCTATCGATACCCATGTAGCTCCCATTGAGCAGAGGAGCGCCACAGCGAGCACGATGAGTCCCAGCTTATAGTTGATAATATAATCGACCGTATGGCTGAAATCGTACATCATCGTGTATGCATGCCAGATGACAGCCGGCAACACCTTGCATCCTGCAAAGAAGCCGAGAATGGATCCAAGAAACGCCGCGCTTCCCGAGTAGAA
>JBGUME010000332.1:0-2619 GCA_045116695.1 Anaerovoracaceae bacterium
TGCAGCCTTTATGGCTTCTACGGCTGTCGCTGCGTTCCTTGTCTGATGCCCGCCTTTCATGGCCAGCTCATATTTCCTGTAGCTGTCTGCCACTTCCGACACGTCGATGAACTTGCTTCCGTTCTCAGCGGCCACACGCCTGAATATGTTCTTGGTATTCATGTCGCCTGTCTGTGAAACGACCGGAACGCCCGGCTTTATGATGCCTGCCTTCTCTCGCGCTATCTTGAAGATGGTATTGCCGAGCTGGGCAGTGTGATCGAGCCCAACCTGAGTTATGACGCTCACGAGAGGCTTTTCAAGGGTATTCGTTGAATCCAGCCTTCCGCCGAGCCCCGTCTCCAAGACCACGTAGTCCGGCTGCTTCCCGGCAAAGTACAGGTATGCCGCTGCAGTATACACCTCAAATACAGTCAGCTTGCCGTACTCGAGCCCCATGTTATGTAAAGTTCTCTTTACATCTTCCTCAGCGGAATATACTCTTTCCTTAAGCGCGTCAAGTTCCGCCTGCTCTATCATGCGGTGAGTTCCGTCCCAGATCTGTACTCTTTCGCACTCATCCTCAAGATGCGGAGAAGTGAATAGGCCCACACTGTATCCTGCCTCCTCAAGTATGGAAGCGGTCATCACGGCCGTAGAACCCTTTCCGTTGGTCCCGGCTATATGTATCGCCCTGAAGCCGGCCTCCGGATCTCCCAGAGCGGCCAGCAGAGCTTTCATCCTCTCAAGTCCGTCAAAACTCGCCATTACTTCTTCAGTGACTCCAGTCTCGCAGTCACGGTCTCAAGCATGCCGCGGTATTTCTCGCCCTTGGCGCGCTCTTCATCTATGAGATGCTGCGGAGCCTTCGAAACGAATCCCTGGTTCGCGAGCTTCTTTTCGACTCTTTCGACCTCGGACTCAAGCCTCTTCTTCTCTTTTGTAAGCCTCTCTATCTCTGTCTCGATATCCACGAGCTCGTCGAGCTTCACGGCGATCTCCGCCCCGTCTATGACAGCTGTCATGACGTCGTCAGGCATGACATAGTCGCTGCCCTTGATCTCGATATTAGAGACTCTCGCCAGTTTCCTGATACGCTCTTCAACAGTAGCTATCTCGTCAGCGAGCCTGTCTGTCTTTATTATCAGGTTGAGCTTCTTGCCCGGAGCGGCTTCGGCCTCAGCTCTTATGTTTCTTACAGCCTTGGTAACAGCCATCGTGGCGTTCATCCTCTTCACGGACTTAGCGTAGTCCATCTCAGGATCGTACTCAGGCCACTCTGCGCGGATCAGCATAGCATCGCGTCCGGTCTTTCCGTCGTCATGAGGCAGGAATCCCCATATCTCCTCAGTGATGAACGGCATGAAAGGATGCAGGAACTTCAGAAGATCCTTAAGCACTTTCGTGAGCACGTATCTGGCGATCTTCTTGTCCTCTTCATCATCGCCGTACAGCCTGCTCTTTATCATCTCGATATACCAGTCGCAGAAGACGTCCCAGATGAGTTCATACACCCTCTGGCCTGCCATTCCGAGCTCAAACTTGTCGAGCTGCTCTGTGATATACTTCGCCCCTTCATTGGTCATCTGGAGTATCCACTTGTCCTCGTGTCTGAGCCTGGACTCATCGTATTCCATAGGCAGCCACTCGCCGGACTCGTCCTGCAGGTTCATTATCGTGAATCTGGAAGCGTTCCAGAGCTTGTTGGCGAAGTTTCTCGCGGCCTCTATCCTCTTAGGGATGTATCTTGTGTCGTTGCCCGGCGATATTCCCGTGCACAGCATGAATCTCAGAGCGTCCGCGCCGTACTGTGCGATCGAATCCAGAGGATCGACGCCGTTTCCGAGGGATTTGCTCATCTTGCGGCCAAGTTCGTCTCTTACGAGTCCGTGGACGAAGACGTAATCATACGGAGCGTCTCCCATGCACTCATAGCCGGAGAACACCATCCTGACTACCCAGAAGAAGATGATGTCATAACCGGTGACGAGCACTGAGTTAGGATAGAAGTAATCCAGCGAGTCGGTCTTTTCAGGCCAGCCGAGTGTCGAGAACGGCCAGAGCGCGGAGCTGAACCACGTGTCCAGAACGTCCTCATCCTGTGTGAAGTGTTTGCATCCGCACTTAGGGCAGACCTCAGGCATGTGATCGGCCACGACGATCTCGCCGCAGTCATCGCAGTAATACGCAGGGATCCTGTGTCCCCACCAGAGCTGACGGCTTATGCACCAGTCTCTTATCTCATAGAGCCAGTTGAGGTAGACCTTGGAGAATCTCTCAGGCACAAACTTCATGCGGCCAGTTTCTACTGCGGCTATGGCAGGTTTTGCCAGCTCTTCCATCTTGACGAACCACTGGTCGCTCATCATAGGCTCAACGGCGCTGTGACATCTGTAGCACTTTCCGACAGGTATGGTAAGTTCTTCCGTCTTTACGAGGAATCCCGCTTCTTCAAGATCCTTGACCCATGCCCTGCGGCATTCATATCTGTCCATGCCCTCGTATTTGCCGGCGTATTCGTTCATCGTCGCGTCATCGTTCATGCAGCTGATGATCTCGAGATCGTGTCTCTGGCCGACTTCGAAGTCGTTAGGGTCGTGTGCCGGCGTGATCTTAACGGCTCCGGTACCCTTTTCAGGA
>JBGUME010000333.1:0-3020 GCA_045116695.1 Anaerovoracaceae bacterium
GATACCGCCGGAAGGCTCCAGAACAAAGTGAACCTCATGAAAGAGCTCGAGAAGATGAGCAAGGTCATCTCAAGAGAGTGGCCTGAGGCCGCCAGGGAGAATATTCTCGTGCTTGATGCTACGACAGGAAAAAATGCCGTAAATCAGGCTGAAGAGTTCAACGGCATCTCTGAGATCACGGGTATCATACTTACCAAAATGGACGGAACGGCACGCGGAGGCATTTCCATAACCGTGACAGATGAATTCGACATGCCGATCAAGTTTATAGGCGTAGGAGAAAAGATGGAAGATCTTGTGCCGTTCAACGCGCATGATTTTGTGGAGGGCATATTCGATGAGTAAGCCTATTCTTGCGATAGTCGGCAGACCTAATGTCGGCAAATCCACACTCTTTAACAGATTGATAGGCGAAAGGCGCGCCATAGTAGAGGATGTGCCGGGTGTTACGCGTGACCGCATTTATGCCGAGACAGACTGGAACGGCAAGGAATTCGGCGTCATAGATACCGGAGGTATCGAAGTAAGGACCGATGACACCATACTCTCACAGATGAGAGATCAGGCCGTTACCGCCATGGACATGGCTGACGTGATCATCTTCATGGTAGACGGAAAGGACGGTCTCACCAACGCTGACAGTGAGGTTGCTGAACTTCTGCGTCGTACCGGCAAGGAGGTCATTCTCGTAGTAAACAAAGTGGATGCGCCTTCGAAGGCATACGAAGCATCGTTTGACTTCTATGAGCTTGGCTTCGGAGAGCCGATCGCCATAAGCGCGGCAAACATGACCAACATCGGAGACCTTCTGGACCGCATAGTCGACGGATTCCCTGAAGATTCATTCGGAGGCCGCGACGAGAGCGTACATATCGTGATCATCGGCAAGCCTAATGTCGGCAAGTCCTCGCTCGTGAACGCTCTTACAAAGCAGAACAGAGTCATAGTATCACCGATAGCCGGAACTACCCGCGATACCATCGATACGCCGTTCAGCTATAAGGGCAGAGAATATACTCTGATCGACACAGCTGGGCTGCGCAAAAAGAGCAAGGTCAACGACTCTATTGAGAAGTTCAGCATTCTCAGGGCAATAGCCGCTATAGAACGCTGCGACATATGCGTACTGATGATAGACGCAGCAGAGGGACTGACAGAGCAGGACAAGAAAATAGCGGGCTACGCTCATGAAGCGGGCAAAGGACTCCTCGTAGTAGTCAATAAATGGGATCTCATAGAAAAGGAGACAAACACGATGCGCGACTACGAGCGCAAGATAAAGTCCGAGCTTCTGTTTGCGTCGTACGCGCCTGTAATCTTCACTTCAGTGCTCAACAAACTGAGGATATTCGACATAATAGACAGGTGCTCGCGCATTGCGGACGCCAGGTCCATACGCATAACCACCGGCAAACTCAACAGCATAATCGAGGATGCCACGATGATGAGGCAGCCGCCTTCGGACAAGGGGCGCAGGCTCAAGATCTACTACGCGACGCAGATAGGCACCAAGCCGCCGCTGTTCTCATTCAGCATCAATGACAGAGAACTGATGCATTTCTCGTACGCGAGATATCTTGAAAACAAAATAAGAGAAGCCTTCGATTTTGAAGGCACATCGATAAAATTCGTCTGGAACGAAAAGAGAGGAGAACGCAAATGAGCAGCGCGGAGATCATAAGACTCATAATCATAGGACTGGCTGCATATGCCCTGGGCAATATAAACCCGGCCATCATTATAGGAAAACTGAAGGGCATCGATATACGCAAGGAGGGCAGCGGCAATGCCGGAATGACTAACACTATAAGAGTCATGGGCCTCGCCGCGGGCATCGCTGTTTTCATTGTGGACGTACTGAAAGCTTTCATTGCGGTAAGGATGGGATACAACTTCGGTGACGATATGGGTGCAATGGTTGCGTTTGGAGCTGTAGTCATAGGACACTGCTTCCCTGCGGTGTGGGGCTTCAAAGGAGGCAAAGGTGTTGCTGCTTCATTCGGCGCCGCTTTGGCACTCAACTGGCTCAGCGCCACGGCAGCACTGCTTGTCGCGGCTGTATTCTTCCTGATCACCCGGCGCATGTCAGTAGCCTCGATCTTTGCCGCCATCGCGTATCCTGTTGCCATATGGTACTACGAGCCTGAATATCTTTACTTCGCGATAGGCGCGGCGGTATTTCTGCTTATCATGCACCTGGCAAACATCAAAAGGATCGCAAAGGGAGAAGAGAAAAAACTTACCATAGGCGGAAAGGGCAAAGAAGAGGAATCAGTATCATCTGATGCTGTATCTGCTCTTGACGCCGGTCTGCAGGGAAAACCGCTCTCCGCTGAGGAGAGGGATAAACTCAAGGCAAGCGATAAGGAATTCGAGGATCTTTCGATCGGAGAATCTCCTATAGCAGCTGACGCGACCAAAGAACCGTCTCTTGTAGACGCTCAGCAAAGCGACGCGTCCAGACCTGAGCCGGAACCGATGGATTACTATGCAGGTACAGAGATACCGGATCTTGGGGATAAGGCTCAAAAGATCGCTGTCGTCGGAAGCGGTTCGTTCGGAACTGCCATGGCAAATCTGCTGGTATATAACGGACATGACGTGACCCTGTACGGCCGCAACAAAGCGGCTTTAGACGCTATGAAAGAGACACGCATGAACGACAGATACCTGCCGTATGTCATACTCAGCGACAGGATCAAATACACAAACAACATCCGTAATGCTCTTAGAGGCAAGAACATAGTTGTTTTTGCAGTACCGGCGCAGAAATTCCGTCAGGTATCCACAAAGGCTGCCCAGTATCTTGAGGAAGATGCTGTCGTAGTCAACCTTGCCAAGGGCATCGAAAAGAAGACACTCAAGAGGATGAGTGAAGTTGCTGAGGAAACGATCCCTGCAGCAAGATATGTAGCTCTTTCCGGTCCGACGCACGCTGAAGAAATAGTCAGGAACACTCCTGCGGGCATAGTCGCGGCTTCAAAGGATCCTGAGGCGGCACGTCTTATCCAGGACGCTTT
>JBGUME010000334.1:0-6223 GCA_045116695.1 Anaerovoracaceae bacterium
GCCTTGCCGCGGGATTTCTCGTTGATGGAAGTCCCTGCGGAAAGCTTGCCGTACTGCTTCGTGAATATGACGATCATGCGTCTGTTGTTCGCGATCTTCCTTTGTCTTAGTACAATACCCTCTGCGCTGATTATCATTCGTCCTTATAGCCCCAGTTCTTTATTGTACGCTCTGAGTCACGCCAGCCCTCCTTGACCTTTACAAAGAGGCTCAGGAAGACCTTGCAGCCTAAAAGTTCCTCGATCTCGAGGCGGGCTGCCTTCCCGACGCCTTTTAATTTGGCGCCGCCCTTGCCTATGATGATGCCCTTGTGGGATTTCTTCTCGCAATAGATCACGGCGGATATCTCCGTAGCGGCACCCGGTCTTTCAGGTTCCCTGAATGATTCTATCTCCACGAATACCCCGTGCGGGACCTCGTCCTCAAGGTAGTTCATCAGCTTCTCGCGGATTATTTCACTCACGATGAACCTTACCGGATCATCCGTCGCGATATCTTCCGGATAGTACATCGGGCCTTCCTTCATGTAACCGGAGAGCCTTTCCCTAAGCATGTCCACGTTATCACCCTTAAGAGCGGAGACGCCATAGATATCATCGAAAAGCCCTGTGTCCTCGTATCTTTTATACAGCTCGAGGTATTTCTCCGGTCCTATGAGGTCGCTCTTGTTTATCGCCAGGATCTTAGGGGCTTCGGTGTTCTCAAGAAGCCTTATAACAGCTTCATCGCCCTTTCCGAAATCCTGCGTCCCGTCGATTATAAGCAAAATGACGTCAACACCGCTCAGGGTATTGACTGCCGTCTCATTTATGGCCGATCCGAGTTTGTTGTGAGGCTTGTGTATCCCCGGCGTGTCGAGAAAGACCATCTGAAGTCCTTCCCCGCCTTCATACTCAAGATCGGTATATATGCCTTTTATTCTGTTGAGCGTTGTCTGAGGCTTTGACGAAGTGATGGCTATCTTTTCGCCAAGCATCTGATTCATCAGCGTGGATTTGCCTACGTTAGGCCTCCCCGCTATCGCTATAAATCCCGATCTCATTTGCCTCTTACTACTCCTATCGCCGCGAGGACCTCTTCTTCGCGTTTCCTCATCACGGCCTTTTCATCTTCTTCCATATGGTCATATCCGAACAGGTGCATCACGCTGTGGACGAAAAGATACAGTATCTCACGCGTTATGCCCGTGTCATACTCGTCAGCCTGTCTCTCAGCCTGTTCATAGCAGATGACGACATCACCGATCAGCGTCGATGCTTCATCATTTTCAAGATCTTCGAGAAGATCGTCGTGTCCTTCAAACTGAGGGAAGCTGAGAACGTCCGTGACGCTGTCCTTTTCCCTGTATTCGCGGTTAAGTTCGAGTATAGTGTTATCGTCAACTATGGTGACGCCTATTTCGGGCTCGTTTTCAAGACTCTCAGCATCGATCTCGCCAGCGAATTCGGTCCTGAAAGCCTCTTCCGCAGCCTGCTGCATGAGTTCCCACATCTCAGGCGTCAGCCTGTCAAGTTCATCGTTGAATACTATCTGCATGTATCACCTTTCGCTGACTTTGTTTCCCTTGGAAGTGCTGGTCCTCACCTTATTCTTGTTGTCGTACGAATCATAAGCTCTGATGATGCGCTTTACGAGTTCGTGTCTGACAACGTCGACCTCGGTGAATGTGTTGAATCTTATGCCTTCGACTCCGCTGAGCACCTTCCTGGCCTCCTTGAGACCTGATACGGTGCCGCTCGGAAGGTCTATCTGCGTCACGTCGCCTGTGACTACCACCTTGGAATTGAATCCCATACGCGTGAGGAACATCTTCATCTGCTCCCGCGTGGTATTCTGAGCCTCGTCCAGGATGATGAACGCGTTGTCAAGAGTACGGCCTCTCATATATGCCAGAGGGACCACCTCGATCACGCCCTTTTCTCTCAGCCTCAGTGACGCCTCGATCCCGAGCACGTCATAGAGAGCATCGTAAAGTGGACGAAGATAAGGGTCTACTTTCTCCTGCATGTCGCCCGGCAGGAATCCGAGCCTCTCGCCTGCCTCGACGGCCGGTCTTGTGAGGATGATCCTCTCGACTTCCTTGTTCTTGTACGCGTTTATCGCCATGGCGCATGCCAGATACGTCTTTCCCGTACCCGCCGGTCCTATGCCGAACACCATGTCGCAGGCCCTGATATTGTCCACATAGTCCTTCTGGGCCTGTGTCTTAGGCTTAAGCGGTCTGCCGGTATGCGTATAGCAGATGATGTCGTGCGACACCTTCTGCTCATCATAAGTCTTGCCGCCGGCTTCCATCTCTATGAGATAGTTGAGCTTCTGCGAGTCGAGTTCAGGTTCGTTGTTGAGAGCTTCTATCAGCCTCGCGATTATTCGCGCGGCAAGCTCAGGGTCTCTGCCCCTTATGGTCAGCACGTCGTCGCGAAGCGACATCTCCGTGCCTGTAAACTTTTCCACAGAACGGACATTGGCGTCATAGTTGCCGAACAGCCCCTGTACGTCTATGCCTTCAGGTATGTTGATCTTGTATTCCATAGATTACTTTCCGCTCAGGAATTCCTTGACTGCCTTGTTGACAGCGGATCCGTCAGCCTTGTCCTTGAGTTCTGCCATCGCGCTCTTCATCAGAGTGCCCATGCTCTTCATGTTCTTCTCGATGCCCAGCTTCTCCGCGATCTCCGCTACCTTGGCCTTGATCTCATCCTCGCCCATCTCTTCAGGCAGATAGGACTTCAGTATCTCGATCTCGCTCTTGTAGGCTTCAAGCATGTCGTCTCTTCCGGCCTTCATGAAGTCCTCGAGTGCGTCAGCTCTCATCTTTACCTGTTTCTTGATGATCTTCACGATGTCAGCATCATCCTCAATAGTGACTCTCTGGTCTACCTCGTGCTGCTTGATAGCGGCTCTTACCATGTTGACCGTGTTCTTCTTTACGGTGTCCGCGCTCTTCATCGCGTCTTTGTAGTCCTGCATCAGTTGTTCTTTAAGACCCATTTCATTACTCCTTTTCTATAAAAAATGCGAACCTATATCACTGGTTCGCATCCTTTTGCCGTTATTAGTACTTACGAGCTTTCTTGCGAGCAGCCTCGGACTTTTTCTTACGTCTTACGCTTGGCTTCTCGTAGTGCTCTCTCTTACGCAGCTCAGCCATAACGCCGTCGCGAGCGCAAGATCTCTTAAATCTCTTAAGAGCACTCTCCAGGCTCTCGTTTTCTCTTACTATTACCTGTGCCATATTCTTGTCTCACCTCCCGTCGTCATGGTATTTACGGTCTTTCTGACCGCAACGCAGTGATTCTACTACTCTCAGAACAGATTGTCAATAATATCTCCGGCCATCATTTTGCGTTTTGAGTCGCCGTCCTTCGCGAACTTCTCTGCCGCCTTGCCGTGGACCATGACTCCGTACATGAGACTAGTGTCGAGAGGATTGCCCTGCGCGATGAGCGATGCGATTACTCCCGCCAGGACATCTCCCGATCCCGCTGTGGCGAGACCCGAATTTCCAACGGTATTTATAAAGAGTTTCTGCCCGCTGCCCTGATCTCTCAAAGCGATGAGCGAGACATCCGATTTCACCACCATGCTGATATCGAACTTCTCTGAGAACTTGCGTGTATATCCTATGCGGCTCCTGGCAACGATGTTGATGTCCTCGCCGCAGAGCCTCGCCATCTCGCCGAGATGCGGCGTTATGACGCATGGGCATTTTCTTTTGCGGAGCGCCTTTAGGTTGCGGGATATGAGATTGAGGGCTCCGGCATCGAATACGGCCGGCTTGCTGCCCGCGAGTATCTGCTTCACCAGCAGTCTTCCCGTAGAATCCTCCTTCAGGCCCGGACCGATCAGTATCACATCCACGCTGTCCCTGAAGCCTTCAAAGGCTCCCAGCACGTCATCAGGCTTATATGGCACCGCGACAGCTTCCGGGATCGAAACGTTGAAAAAGCCTGTGTACTTGGACGGGCAGAAGATCTTTACAAGACCGCATCCCGCTCTGTACGCCGCTCTTGCGGCCAGCATTCCCGCTCCGAGCATGCCGTTTGAGCTGATCACCAGTCCCACGGTGCCGAAAGTGCCCTTATGGCCGCTCTCAGTCCTCGGTACAAGCGCCCGGTCTATAGTGTCATCGAGGAAACCGCTGTCAAGGACCTCGAGTTTATCTGTGACGTTCTCATATCCGTCAGGCAGGAGCCCTATGTCTACGACCTTTACCTCACCGCAGCACTCCCTGCCTGCCCCGAAGAACATGCCTGTCTTATAGCTGCCGAACGTGACGGTCAGATCAGCTCTTATGGCTTCTCCCATGATGAGTCCGCTTGAAGCGTTGAGCCCGGACGGGATGTCTACAGCTACTTTGAATCCCGACTTTGAGTTGATGTACTTGACCAGTCTTATATCGTCATCGCTGAGTGCCTTGTTCAGGCCTATGCCGTAGATGCCGTCGATTATGCAGTCATATTTCGCGTTCAGGATGTTGCGCTCTATGCCCCTGAGCCCGGATATCCTCACGTCCCTGTGGGCATTTGCGAGTATGTTCATCTGGCGCTTGAACTCATTGCCTGCTTTTTCCATGCTGCCGGCGAAATACACGCTGATGCTTCCATAACCCATCTGGGCAAGCCATCTGGCCGCGGCAACAGCGTCTCCTCCGTTATTGCCGTGTCCGGCAAGCACCAGGATCTTCGCGGACTTATCCGGGATCCTTTCGGCTACCGCGTCAGCGACTCCCCTCGCGGCGTTCTCCATGAGAACTACACCCGGAAGACCGGCGTGCGAGGCGAACTCATCCATGTATTTCATTCCTTTTGCCGTAAGTGCGTACATTCGCAATTACCTCTCTTCATGTTTTTTAGCTTCCAGAGCATCCCAAATGATGATGTTCTTGTCGAACACAGGCCCGTCATCGCTTGCATTGAGCCTTCCCTTTGTTGTCTCTATGAAGCAGTCGTCATAATCGGCTGATTCGGCAAGGATCGTGCTGCTAAGGCTGAACTGTCCGGCATCCGCCTTATCCGCAAGAGATCTGAGCATGCCCAGAGAGCCTCCCGCGCAGATATACGAGGCGTGCTTTACCGCATCCGAAGCGTGCCCTTCTCTGCCGTTGCTTCCGTCAAGGGTCAGGACTTCTATCTCATTCACCAGATTCCTGAACGATTCCAGCATGTAGATGTCCTTTTTGCTTGGATAGCTCAGTATCAGTCTGCATTCTGTGCCGCGCATCAAAAGACTGCGGGCAAGTCCCAGCATCTCAGGGATCCCTAGGTCATCAGCGACCAGCACTACCTCTCCCGGCATGGCATCAAGGTCAAAGCCGTTTCCGAGGCCGGTCGTTATCAGAGCGTCTTCTCCGGGTCTCATGGAGGCAAGCCTTCTGCTCTCCTCATCCTCTACCGGGAAAACTATCGTGAATCTGTTGCTGTCGAAGTCACATACCTGATAAGGTCTGCGGATGCCTCCCGCCTCTATCATAGCATACTGACCGGGAAGGCTGAAATCACACTCCCCCATGTCGAATGTCATCTTGTGTATGTTGCGAACAAGATTGTCGTTCTGTACGATCTTGCCTGTTTTTTTCATTCTTCGTCTGTACCTTTATTCTTCAGAGGCCTTCTCTATCGCCTCTATTATCTCTGCCTTTGTAGCCTTGCTGCTCACCTTGACGCCAGCTTCCTTTGCTGCGGCGAGAAGTTCATCCTTCTTCATTGCCATGCTTACAGCCGGTTTCTTTGCTTCTTCTTTTGCCTTTTCAGCTATCTCTTCCACTGCTGCGGCTGCTTCCGGGATGGCGATCGTTTCGATCTCGATCTCAGCCTTAGGCTCTGCTGTCACAGCTGCGGCTGCAGCAGCAGGAGTTACAGCATCTTTTTCTTTATCTGCAGGATTATCTGCAGGTTTTTCAGCAGGTGCAGGGGCCGGTTCCTCTACAGGCGCAGCAGTTTTCTCTGCTGTCTCTTTTTTCTCTGCCTTATCTGCCGTCTCTTCATTGCGCTCGAGCTTCTTTCTGAGATTCATCTTCTCGGATTCCTTGAGGTCCACGACATAGCTGTCGAGGATCTTGTCATGCCAGCCTCTGTTCTTTTCATCTACGAGTATCCATATAAATCCGAGCATCAGAACGCCGGATGCCTGCTTTACGATG
Organism: Anaerovoracaceae bacterium; assembly: GCA_045116695.1. GTDB lineage: Bacteria > Bacillota > Clostridia > Peptostreptococcales > Anaerovoracaceae > Crickella. The sequence continues at coordinate 6,143 of JBGUME010000334.1, forward strand.
ATCTCCCTGAACATCATCCTCCAGAATGTGAACGGCTTGCCGTTTGTGCTCGAAACCACCTGAAGTCCCAGTATGGCCTTG
>JBGUME010000335.1:0-2734 GCA_045116695.1 Anaerovoracaceae bacterium
CTACCGCTGCGTACGGCACTGCCCTGTAAAGGCGATCCAGATAAAGGACGCTCACGCAGTAATAATATATGAGCGCTGCACCTTCTGCGGCACGTGCGTGAACGAATGCCCTAACTCCGTCAAGGTCATAAGAGACGATACCGACAGAGTCAGGATGGCTTTCCTGTCGAACCGCAAGGTCATCGTTTCTCTCGCGCCTTCATATGTTTCGGAATTCGTGGGCTATGAGGACAACTTCATCAGAGCGCTGTACAAACTCGGCTTCCACGCCGTATCGGAGACGGCCATAGGCGCGGCCCTGGTGTCTCAGGCGCTCGACATGTACATGCAGGATCACGGAAACGCGCCGTTCATATCCACTGCCTGCCCTTCCGTAGTCCAGCTTGTAAGGAAGTACTACCCTGAAAGCATCGATGCCCTGGCACCGGTCCCGAGCCCGCTGCAGACACACAGCGCTTACCTGCGCAAGCTCTACGGCAACGATATAGTCATAGTCTTTATCGGGCCTTGCGTGGCCAAGAAGATAGAGGCGGATGAGCATCCGGGATATCCTGACATCTCCCTCACATTCAGGGAAGTCCGCCAGTGGCTAGAGGAAGAGAACATAGACCTCGCAAACATGGATACCGGCATCCCGGTCGACTTTGTGCCTTCAAAGGCAGGCAAGGCGGCCATATATCCTATAGAGAACGGACAGATAGAGACTTCGAAGATCTGGGAGAACCGCTTCGTAGAACAGTCCGCCCTCTCCGTATCCGGTGTCACCCGTGTCATGTCGTCTCTCAGCGGCACACACACCAGCGACTTCCTTGAGGCTCTCAACTGCGACGGCGGATGCATCAACGGACCGGGAACCTCACATGAAGACTCCGCGGTCGTCCGTAAGAAAGCCGTTGCATCACATGTCATGGAGCGCCTTGGCGAGCCTGACGTATTCGACGGAGATGAAGAATTCGCCAGAGAAGTCTATGAGAAAGGCTATGGCATCCTTGACGGCGCGCCGGCGCCTGAGCCTGCAGCAGTCGACGGTTTTAATCATACAGAAGAAGAGATCACTGAGGCTCTCGCTAAGCTTGGCAAGACCACACCTGAAGACGAGCTCAACTGCGGCGGCTGCGGATACCCTACATGCCGCGACATGGCGCGCGCCATGCTGGACGGGCTCGCTGAGACCGAGATGTGCGTCACCAAGATGCGTAAAGACGCCGAAAGCAAGGTGGACATACTGCTCTCTACTATCCCGCACGGCGTAGTCATCGTAGACAACGACCTCAACATCGTAGAGTGCAACCGCCTCTTCATAAAGATATTCGAAGACTATCCTGATGAGTTCCTGGACGCGGAAGGATTGAGATCCTTCCACGGCACACCTGTATCGGTATTCGTACCTTTCGAGGAGAAGTTCCGCGAGCAGTTCTTCATGAGCAAACCTCAGCAGTACAGGTTCAGACATGACGACAAAGTCATGAGGATCACCTTCTTCCTGGTCGAGAACAAGGCCATGCTTGGCGCTATGTTCGAAGATATCACGACACCTGTCATCAGAAGAGAGGCTGTCGTAGAAAAGGCCGAGGAAGTTATTACCAAGTCACTCAGCACAGTGCAGCAGATCGCCTCCCTTCTTGGAGAGAATGCGGCAGAAACAGAGCTGGTACTGAATTCCATCATCGAGGAATTCAATATCGGCGCCGAGAATCGCGGAAACAGCGATCTGGTAGTAGACAAAGGCGGTACGGACGAATGATGAACGATATCTGCATCGACATCGACTATTCGCAAATATACAAGAACGGTCAGAAGATAGGCGGCGACGTGTTCCTGCTTGACAGGAGCCCTGGGTCGAATGTCATCACAGCCACCCTTTCCGACGGTCTGGGCAGCGGCGTAAAGGCAAGCGTTCTTGCCACTCTTACATCGCACATGGCCAACAAGATGTCCTTCTCTCCGCTGGATCTTTCGCATTCGGCAGAGATCATCATGGACACCCTTCCGGTAGACAGGGAGAAAGGCATCAGCTATTCTACTTTCACCATCGCGAAGGTCGCCTTCTCTGATGACAAGTCATTTATAAATGTAGAACTGGTCGAATATGACAATCCGGAAAGTCTCAGGTTTGTGGATAACGAGCCTGTGGAATGGGACAGGACTTCCACCAAACTGCGTCGCAAGACAGCGGTCAAGGAAGAGATAGTGCATACGTCATCGTTTGACATGAAGATGGGCGACAGGCTCATATTCTTCAGTGACGGTGTCGCTCAGTCCGGTCTGGTTCTGGGTTCGCTGCCGGGAGTGGACACGGAGCGCATCCATTCCTCTGCCGCGCAATTGGGCGAATGGGGCACGGACAACGTCCGCGAATTCGTTCACCGTCTGCTTCAGAAAGACCCGGATATCAATTCGAGGGACCTGGCCAGATCAATAGTAACAGAAGCGTATAAGCGCGACCGTTATAAAGCCAACGATGACATCACATGCGCCGTGGTATCCGTCAGAAAGCCAAAGCGCGCCATGCTGGTCACAGGTGCCCCTAGGAGCCGCGAATCCGACAAACAGCTGGGCGCCATGATCAGAAACTTTGACGGACGTGTCATAGTCTGCGGCGGAACGACTGCCAAGATAGTGGCGCGCGAGCTCGGCAAGGATGTGAAGGCGGACAGATCACCGTCCGGAAACCTTCCGCCTGCAAGCATCATTGACGGCATAGAACTTGTCACCGAGGGCATGCTTACATTGA
>JBGUME010000336.1:0-4958 GCA_045116695.1 Anaerovoracaceae bacterium
ACCCGCTTTCCCCCATTTTGATTTGCAGTATCTGTACTTCAATACAACACCTGTGTTGTTGTCCGAGATTTTTGCGGAATGGGGAGTCGAAGCTGTAGAACTTCCATAGGAAACACGGAAATTCATTTGAACGTTAGAACTACTTATATTCAAACCACTGCAGTAAATCGAGTAACTGTTGTCTGTCATATACGGACTTGGATTAGGGATCCATTTCGTATTACTTGTTGATGTGCTGTACCAAGCATATGAGTGACAATTATATTTACAGGTGCCAGAAGATATTAAGTATACCCCATATGTTGAAACAGTCTGGCTATCTAAAGTGCTATGATAAGTCGACGAAGAATGTGAACAACTAGGATTTGTATAGTATACGGCAGTTCCGTTTGGCGTATATACATACCCTCTTGTTTCATCCTGGCTCTGACTCAGTTGAATCATATATGTGTGCGAATTGATCAAGTCCGCTTCACTAGACGACAATCTGCTGCAACAATCCGGAATGCATGCAACAATGATACAAAGAGCATCATTTTGCAATTCCTCTAAACCACTGCACCCATTTGCATCAGCATACTGATATCGCTGATTCAGAACACCAAGTATGGCTTCTTTGGCTGTTCCTCTGTTCAGCAATTCATTAAGTGCGTCACAATTTGCAATGAGGGAGTCGACTGCATCACGATAATCGTCGACAAGAAACACGTCAATAACAAACGGATAGTCGATAATGGCTTGAACCAATTCGTTATCTGACATAGAGGCAAGAATGTCAGACGGAATATGACAGGCTGCGATCTTGTTTTCAACTGTTTCAAGCTCGTCCCACTCCTCAGAGCCAGGCATAATCGGGTATATCGGACTTTCATTTTGTGCCCGTGAATCAGCACAGACATTTCCAACCAGCAAAGATATTGTGATAAGCAAACCTAACAGAACTTGAATACTCTTTCTCATGATCTAACCTCCTAGCTTATGTCAAAATAATACTTATTAATACCTCTTCACTTTTTCAGGCTGTTTCATCACCACACATTTCAATTGTTTCCTTAACCATAGAAGATCTCTTGAGCAGATCGATATCTTCCTCCGTAAGACCATTTCTGCACTCCGGAGCATAGAATAGTATCAAGCAGAGTGCATCATGCCGCTGTTCCTTCATGAAATCATAGGATCCTTCAACATGGACATCAATATAGAGTGCTTTCACCTTTGCAAGGAGTACCTCTGTTGCCGTTCCTCGGCGGATCAACTCACGAAGAGCATCACAGTTTTCCTCTTGCCATTTTACGCATGCCCGCACATCATCTACAGTAAATAGATCAAGCAAAAATGGATACTCCAACACTGCCTCAACAAGATCTTCATCTGTCATTTCTTGAAGTTCCTCCTCCGGGATGCGGCAAGCAGCAACTTTGGATTCCACATCTTCAAGCGCATTCCATTCACTGTTTCCGGGATAGACCGTATATGCGGTTTTCTTCGCCTTCGCTATCTGTCGGATTCCAATTCCGACACACGAAAACACCAGCACTCCTGCTGCCACCGCACCCACGATTTTCCAATTAACTGTTTTTTTTCTGTTCTCTATATCCGGTTCCGCATCAAGTACGATACACGGATCCAGATCTCCCATCATATCTAGTATTGCTTTTCCATTCATAGTAACTCCTCCTTCATAAGGAAATCTTTTAGTTCACGGCGCATTCGAGACAGCATTGTCCGGACTTTGTTATCGCTGTATCCTAGTCTTTGCGCAATAGAAGATGTTTTTTCGAGATAATAGTAACGTCGTACGAATACACGACGCTTTTCAAGCGGTTGGGTCTTGAGAAAACGTCCTATGGCTTCGGCAAACACGACACCGTCCATTTCCTCCTCTATACTTGTACCAGATGGGATGCACTGTTCGAGTTCTGTGGTAAGTTCTTCAACGTAAGCTTTTCTTTTCAGCCGCTGATCGTGTGCACAGCGATCTAACGCCCGAGCGCGGACAATTTTGGCAAGGAAAGCCATAAGATACTCTCGTGGCTCACTCGGCGGAATCCGTTTCCAAGCCTCCAAATACGTGTCATTCACACATTCTTTGGCCGTTTCTTCATCTTCCGTGATTCTCTGAGCAATACGAAGTATTCTGGGGCCGTACTTCTCCGTTACTCGGCGAAGTGCATCCTCATCACGTTTCAGAAACAGATCTACGATCATGCTGTCGTCCATCTGATAGCCCTCCTCGAAAAAGCCTTCTACTATAATTATCGACAAATGAACTGTGAATGTTACACATATGCCTCAACAAATAATACATTGTACTATACATGCTTCAATCCATGCGCTTCTTCCTTCTCCCTGATTTTCTGTCTCAGCTTTCGATCAACTTTCGCTCTGTGTTGGGGATTGTCTTTGAACTGATCGCGAAAGATACGGCTGATGTTGTTGAGGAGTCTTGTCGTGACAAGTGCAACATTTCCGTCCTCTTTTTTCTTTGTCATTACTTCGCGCCGTGAGTCGCATCTCTTCTCACAATAGACATCCCCCTTTTCGTCCTGTGCTCCACCAACATCGATCACCTCATCTTCATCAGATTCCTCTTTCTGCTCATCAACCATGGCTTCTATATCTATCTCCCCTGCTGCTTGAATGACGTAATTTCTGAGAGTTTTGAACACCGGGTTCACAGACAGCGGCACTCTCTTCGGCATTTCTGTCTTATAGATCGACGTAAGCTGCTCTTGCTTCTCATACCACAAGTCGTACAGTTCTTCTACCGCCGGAATACGGCCAATCTCGTCAATGATGCTGTCCACCAGCTTCTTGTCCGCCTTCTTAAGATAGGTATAGTACTTCTTTCCCTTATGCTCCCTCAGCCGTCGAGCCAGATCCATGAGAAGAGCCTGCAGAAGGATGTTGTCATAAGTACCGGCATGGATCCGGGCGATGACCTCCTCTATCTCGTCCTTCCCTCTCTGCCTCAACTGATCCCTCCGGTCTGACTTCTCCCTCTCGAGCATGAGCATCTCGTCTTGGAAGATGTCGTTGGCGAAGATGCTCTTGATCTTCTCCACGCCTTCCTTGCTGAGATATCCCCTGTTCTCTTTGTCGAAGATGATCATGTGGACGTGTGGGTGGTGTCCTTCGTCGTGAAAAGCACTGTACCACTTGAATCTGCTTGGTGTGCTTCGGAAGATCTCCGCGAGTTCGTCCCGATGATCCCGGAGCATGGTTCTCCATCGAGCTCCGGTATCGAAACCGAGCCTTGCCGCCTCTTCTCTTCGAAGTGAGATAATCGCAGTCCACATCGTTCCCTCGAATGCATTGAGTTCTCTGGAGACATCTTCCAGATTAACCTCGACACCTGCATCGGTGAACAACCCATGCTTGCCGATTCGCTCCGCTCGAGGTCGGGTTGCAATGTAGTCTGCATAGGTCTTGGGAGAATGCTCATCGGGGAACATCCCCGATGACTCCGCCTCTGAAAGTACGCCACCCAGCGGTAACTGTTTCTTATGGCTGTCATCGATCTTGACCACGCCCTCTCTTGTGCCAATATACTTAGCATACCTTCCCATCTTCCTGTCAGCAGACGGCTTCATGTACTTGATCTTCACCACGAGCCGAGCCATCTCACGTCACCTTCCTCTGCCACCTCAGGGCATCATCCATTGAGAAGTCTCCGTTGGTCTTCCGAACTTCCATCTCGCACTCCTTGCGAAGTGTTTTGTACCTCTCCGGGTCAAAGTGGATCGTGGCAGCCAGCAGGTTGCTCATGATGGCCGTCTCCACCGCCAGCTTGAAAAGCATCCTCGAAAGTCTTGCAGTATTCGCATCCGAAGCAGCATGAACCGAGGACATGATAGTCGGCGAAAGATAGTCCGTGTTTCGGTCCGACATCAAATACCCGGCATAGTATCGAATCGCTTTCTCGATAAACTCACTCTGCGAGCCGCAGTTGTCTATTTTGAAAAGCGCTTCGACGTCTTCTATCGTCCGGGGACTGAGATAGATTGTTTTCTTAAAATTGTCTTTCTTCATATCCATCAGCAGAAAACTTGACGTCACAAAGATCTCCTGTCTGCAGGTCTTTTCAGCGTTTTGACGTCGCTTTTTTGCAGAAGTGCCGTTTTTGACGTCATGTAACACTGTTATCCGAGGTGCCAGAAACGCCTTAATGGCGGGCACTGCCCGACATTGTAAAAGAGTGAGTCATGAAAATGACGTCACTCCTTTATCCTGCTTGCGAACGTTTCGCAGAAATGTCCCTTTTCCTATGCAAATTATGGGTATCCCTGTACTTTTCTGCCTAATCCTCCTTTCACTTCTTCTTCATTTCTTCTTTTTCCTTGATGAATTCTCTAACTGTAGCGGGTACAATCTTGCTATAAAGGGAATCCATTGTCTTGCCAAGTTCGAATTCGAGATAGGTGTTTTTATGTCCGAGATATATTCTCAGAGCCGCAAGTTTCTCTTGATCGTACCCAACAGTAACAGAATCTTTATCCATAGTCTCTGCCTCCTTCCTTTTAAGTTTCACTCGGAACAGCCTTTGTCGGAGCGGAAGTTTCGGATGGAATCGTCGTCATCTGAATGGTCCCGTTCGACGGTTCAGATGTTTCTGACGGTTCCACTGACACCTCTTCTTCGAGATAAATCAGCCCTGGGATCTCGAACCAATGGGTGAATTTTGTTTCAGAAAGCAGCTGCTTCTCCACACCTCGATGGGTACCGTTGGCATGGATCACATAGCCGTCTCCAACGTAAACACCAACGTGACCATCGTGCCAGACACCAAGTCCCGGGGTTTCCGGAATGGTATCGAGTGCTCCTTTTTCCGTGGCCTCCTCATAGAGTTCGTTGGCTCGCTTGTCCTCGTAACCTGCCAGTTCATAGACGATCTCGCCCGTGGAATGGTCATACCAGAAGTACGCCTTGATGAGACCGGCACAGTCCGCGGTTCGATG
>JBGUME010000337.1:0-2963 GCA_045116695.1 Anaerovoracaceae bacterium
CCGGAGATCTGGGGCTACTACATGGTAGAAGGGGGCGGCAACTTTCCGATCACCCACTGGGAGAACGTCATAGGCCGTTCGCGCTCAGCGGATATCAACATCCCGCTGAATATAGTCTCAAACAATCACGCGCTTCTCATAAGGCGGGACGAAGACAAGTGGATGATCAAAGATCTAGGCTCCAAGAACGGGACCAAGGTCAACGGCTTTGATCTGGACCCGCAGAAGCGGTATATCATCGGCCCGGGCGACCAGATAGACATGGGCGGAGTCATCGCTACCATCACTCCACCGAGTATCGAGGAGACGCGCAACAACAGATTCATGAGACGCCTCGATAAGGAGCCGGTACATCCGTGGAAGATACTTCTGGCCATAACCGTATTCCAGATGCTTACCATTGTTCAGCTGGTGATAGGCATGGGCGAGGCGATAACGGCCTCCGCGCTGCTGTCCATGGTTTTGCTCTGCGCTGCGATGTGGGCATACGTCATGTTCTTCCACGCGACAGGCAAGCGGGGCTTTGAGATGGAGATGATAGCCTTCTTCCTGTCAACGATAAACCTCGCGGTGACGGCTTCATCGGATCCGGGAATAGTATTTAAAGAATTCATAGCGATCCTCATTGGACTCGCTCTCATGATATTCATGTGCATCTACATGCAGGACCTCAACAGGACGCGCAGGATCAAGCCTGTTCTTATAGGGCTTTCGATCGTGGCGCTGCTGATCAACCTGATCTTCGGTACCGCCAAGTACGGCGCAACCAACTGGATCAGGGTGGGGAACTTAACCATACAGCCGTCCGAACTGGTCAAGCTGGCTTTCATACTCATAGGCGCCGGCACTCTTGAGGAGCTTTACGACAGAAAGAACACCGTGGTGTACGCGCTGTTCTCGCTCTTCTGCCTTGGCTGTCTTGCGATGATGAGCGACTTCGGAACGGCGCTCATATTCTTTGCGACTTACCTGGTCGTTTCGTTCCTCAGAAGCGGAGATATCTCGCGTTTCGCTCTCACGGCCGTTGGAGCCGGCGCGATGGGGCTTATCATTCTGAGGTTCAAGCCATACATAGCATCGAGATTCGATGCCTGGGGCCACGTCTGGGAGCCTGAATTCATGGACGACCTCGGATACCAGCAGACACGAACCATGTCCTTTGGCGCGGGCGGCGGCATGCTGGGTCTCGGAGCCGGCAACGGCTCGCTCAAATACGTAGGAGCGTCCAATACCGACCTCGTATTCGGTTTCGTAATGGAAGAGTGGGGCTTCATAATCGCGGTCCTGCTGGTGCTGTGCATAGCGACGCTTTCGGTGTTCGCTGTGATGCACATAGTCGCCGGAAGGTCCACGTTCTACACCATACTCGCGTGCAGCGCCGCAACGATGTTCCTGGTGCAGACCATGCTCAACGTCTTTGGCGCGATAGATCTCTTCCCGCTCACAGGTGTCACATTCCCGTTCGTATCCACGGGCGGAACCAGCCTGATGACCTCGTGGGCGATGCTGGCGTACTTCAAGGCAGCCGACATGCGGCGTAATGCCGGGCTCGGCATCGGAAAGGAGGAGTAGCCATGCGGAAACAGGAGAAGAGGGCAGTCATCTGCCTGATAATGGCGCTTATGCTGGTCGCGGGTCTTGGTATATTCGGTTACAGACTTGTGAAGCATGGCGGTGAGTGGGCGACCTTCTACGGAAACACACAGATATATACTGACGGCGCCATCAACCGAGGCACCGTGACAGACAGGAACGGAGTAGAACTTCTGAGCTGTACTCCGGATGGATTCGTTTATACAGACGATTACGAACTGAGAGTCTCCACTGTACACGCGGTGGGCGATCCTCTGGGCAACGTGTCCACGGGAGCCATAACGACTTTCAGGAGCCAGCTCATAGGCTATGATCTGCTGAACGGAACATATGACACCAGCGCAAACGGAAAGAAGATAGCGCTGACCATAGATGCCAATGCCAACCGCGCGGCCTACGAGGCTCTGGCGGGCAGAACCGGCGCTGTTGGCGTATACAACTGGAAAACAGGCGAGATCGTCTGTATGGTCAGCACACCGGGCTTTGATCCGGCGTATGAAGAGGAGACCGTAGACGATGGAGAGCCTATATACTTCAATAATTTCCTGAGCGGACTCATTACGCCGGGATCCACCTTCAAGCTGGTCACATCAGCAGCAGTCATAGACAAGATGGACAACAGGGATTCTTTCACCTACGACTGTGACGGGGTAAATCAGGTGGGAGACGGAGAAAACTCAAAGCTGATCGATGTAACGGCTCACGGCGAGGTGGATTTCAGGGAAGCTCTGGCACAGTCGTGCAACGGAGCGTTTGGCGCGCTCGCGCGCGAATTAGGCGCAAAGACGATGAGAGAGTACACTGAAAAAGCCGGTCTAACTAAGCCTATAGATATAAATGGCATAGAGACAGCGGCAGGGGTATTCGACTTCCCTGACAATGATGATGTCAAGCTTAGCTGGGCAGGTATTGGACAGGCTGATGACATGGTGAACCCGTGCGCCATGATGGTGTACATGGGAGCGATCGCCAATGGCGGTGAGGCTGTTCAGCCTACGCTCATAAAGAGCGCGACATTCCTTAAGGAGATTACCGGTGGAAAGAGTCTCGGCAGATACCTTGATCAGGATACGGCGGGCGAGCTCAGAAGCATGATGAAAAATAACGTCGTGGAGAATTACGGAGAAGACAATTTCCCGGGCCTGGACATTTACGCGAAATCCGGAACCGCGGAGTCGGACTCCTATCAGCCGGATGCCTGGTTTGTAGGATTTACAGACAATGAAGATGCTCCATATGCATTCGTTGTCTGGGTAAAGAACGGCGGATTCGGCGCAAAGGCAGCGGCTCCTATAGCGGCAAGAGTCATAAATGCGCTCGGAAGTTCGGCCGAATAGGGGACCAAATATCTGAAAAGAACGTAACATGGT
>JBGUME010000338.1:0-8598 GCA_045116695.1 Anaerovoracaceae bacterium
CAGCTCGTGCAGTTTCTCCTTGTTGAGTCTTGTTCCGATGACAGCTACCATGCCTGTGGCTTCAGCCCCGGTCTCCCTGACCTCGCCTTCGCCCGGCACATAGTCGAATTCGAGCCATCCGCCATCAGCATTCTCTACGATGCCCTTGGCTCTGATGACCTCACCGCACTCATCCAGGCTGTCGATGATCTCCTCGAGCTCAGCCCTGGTGTATTTGTTGCTTGTTTGAGCGCCGATCTCATCGAATACCTCATCGGCATCGTGGCCGTGGTGGTGATGATGGTGATGGTGGCAGCACTCATGCTCCTCTTCATCATCGTGGTGGTGATGGTGGTGGTGTTCATGTTCATGTTCATGGTCATGCTCGTGCTCATGGGCTTCGAGTTCCTCGTAAGCCTCTTCTCTGAGCTTGTCGAGCTCGGCGTTCAGAGTCTTATCTGACTCCATGACCTCAAGCATCTTGGCGCCCGACAGCTGATCCCAGTCAGTCGTCACGACCTGCGCGGTCTTGTTGAGCGTCCTGATGTCCTTTACTACCTCATCGAGTTCGGCAGAAGTCATGCTCTGCTGATGCGAAAGGAAGATGGAGCTTGCGTGCTCTACCTGGTTCGCGAAAAACTCGCCAAAGTTCTCCATGTACATCTTGTATCTCTTGGCATCGACTACTGTCGTAAATCCGTTGAGCTCGATCTTGTCGTTCTTAAGATCCTGCACGGCGATGATGACGTCGGATAACTTGCCGACTCCGGACGGCTCGATGAGTATCCTGTCCGGATCGTACTGCTCTATCACCTCGTTGAGCGCCTTACCGAAATCTCCGACCAGAGTGCAGCAGATGCATCCCGCTACCATCTCGTTGATCTTTATTCCCGATTCCCTGAGGAAGCCGGTGTCTACTCCGATCTCGCCGAACTCGTTCTCGATCAGCACGATGTTCTTTGTGTCATAGCCTTCCGCTATGAGCTTCTTGATGAGCGTCGTCTTGCCCGCTCCGAGGAATCCTGAAAAGATATCTACTTTTGCCATTGTGTTTCCTTCTTTCTATATATAATGATCCGCGGCTTTGTCCGCGCTTTTTTCGTTCCCTACTATTGTACCACTCCATGCAAGCCCCTGTGCCTGTCATTTTGGTTAACATTTCTTGAACAGCCATGTCCCTTGAATATATAATTGCGGCATGAAAAAGATAAATATCGAGATGAATGAAAGAAAGGGTGAATTCCTGGTAGGGCTTGCTCTCGCGCTGAGGGCCAGCTCTTTATTGTTCGGAAAGATCGCCATGCGTTCCATGGGACCTTTCCTGACGATAGCCTTCAGGTTTACCATCGCCTTCGTGATCATCGCGATACTCTTCCGCAAGAGCATAACGAAGGTGGACGCCAGAACTCTCTTCCATTGCGCGCTCATAGGAGCCACCTTCTTCCTTGCGATGCTGACCGAGATGATGGGGCTGAAGACTACCGCTTCTTCGGTCACGGCCTTTCTGGAGGGCATGGTGGTAGTCACCGTGCCGGCTCTGGCCTGCATCATCTACAGGAGATTGCCTGATAAGCTAACCATCATTTCAGCCATTCTTTGTATGGCCGGAGTAGCCCTGCTGACACTCAAGGGCGATCACATAGGATTCACCAAAGGCGAACTTCTGGTCCTTTTGGGAACAGTGTGGTATTCGCTCTCGGTCATAGTCACGGATACCGCCGCAAAAAACGATGACCTTATGGTCGTGTCGATATATCAGCTCCTCTTCATCGCAATATTCGCGTACATAGGAGCATTCTTCTTTGAGGAGATACGCCTGCCTCAGAGCGGCACCGAATGGGGAGCCGTGCTGGCGCTCGCCATTATCTGCAGCTGCGTGGGTTTCACCATCCAGCCTTTCGGACAGAAGTACATCACAGCGGAGCGCGCGGGCATACTCGCGGTTTTCAATCCGCTCACGGCGGCCGTGCTGGGCGTCGTGTTCCTGCATGAAAAAATGACTCCGGGCATCATAGCCGGAGCCATCCTCATTCTTATTGCTATCGTTCTGCCTTCCTGGATACAGGACAGGGCAGCCCGCAGGGATCAGACTAAGAACTGATCCTTCACCCCTTTGTATTCATCCAGTCTGTAAGGCGACAGAACTCCCTGATCCGTGACCACCCCGCTCACGAGTTCGGGCGGTGTTATGTCAAATGCAGGATAATATCCTTTCACGTACTGGTTGGCCGTCGGAACGCCCATGGCCTGCAGCACAAATTCCGGATCTCTCATTTCAATCTTTACCGTATCCACGGTCAGATGTCCCTGGTCAGGCGTACCGCTCACATAGTAAGGCACTCCGTGATACTTCGCGGCTATCGCTATCTGATAAGTTCCTACCTTATTTACTACGTGTCCGTCGCAGCAGATCACATCCGCCGCCGAGGTGAACAGGTCTATTCCTTCGTTTTTCATGACCGCCGCCGGCATATTGTCAGTGATGACGGTAACATCGAATCCCATATCGCGGCAGACTGTCGCGGTAAGACGCGAGCCCTGGAAGTATGGTCTGGTCTCCGGGCAGAATATCCTGATATCCTTCTTCTGCTTCTTCGCTTCTCTCAGCATCATGCCGACTATGGTCTCGGCAAAGCACTGGGTCATGATGGCTCCCTTCTTGGGAAAAAGCTCTGCCAGATATTTGCCGGTCCTGCCTATACCTTCGTACCTGCGGTTGTTCTGATCGATCGCAAGATCCCTTATGGTTTCGGACACGTCCTGGATGCCGAACTTCAGCGCGTCTTTTGCCGCGCTCAGGCACTCCTCGGTGATCTTCTGCATGCGCCATGTGGTGGTCGGCCTCGCGTGCGATATGGTGTGTGCGGCTTTGGTCAGATAATCTATCTGATCGGCTTCCGATCTTCCGGCGCACTCGTGTGCTGCAAGCGCCATGCCCATGGCCGCGGCAACATAAGGTCCCGCGCTCTGGGTGACCATGTCCTTGATAGCAGCCGCTACCTCGCGGTGGTTATTGCACACGACCTTCTTTACGTCGATAGGGTAGATGCGGCGGTCCAGTATGTAGACCTTGCCGTCTTCATACCAGGCGATGTTCTCATACTGCAGCATCCACGCCAGGTCCAGATCCTGTCTCAGCATTTTATGCCTCCGGTTCCGCGGCTTTGGCCGCCTGCTCTGCTTTGCGCTTCGCTTCCTCCTCTTCCTCAAGGACGCGGTATGCTACCTTGCCCACCAGGGTCTTAGGCAGCTCATCACGGAATTCTATATCGTACGGCATCGCGTATTTCGCGATGTGCTTTTTTGCGTATGCCAGCAGTTCTTCTTTGAGAGCCTCATCGCCTCTGATGCCCTTCTTAGGCATGACGAACATCTTGACCTTTTCCATCTTGTAGTCGTCAGGCACTCCGATGGCGCAGCTCATCTGCACCTTCTCGTGAGCGTCAAAGATATTCTCGAGCTGTGCCGGGTAGATGTTGTATCCGGATGAGATTATCATCCTCTTGGCTCTGCCGCGGAAGTAGATGAAGCCTTCGTCATCCATCGTTCCGAGGTCACCCGTGTACAGCCAGGTAAGTCCGTCCGCGTGCTCTCTCAGAGTCTCTGCAGTCTCAGCAGGCATGTCGAGGTATCCGGCCATCACGGTCGGTCCGGACATTATGATCTCGCCCTCTTCACCGTACGGAAGCTCTTCTGCCGTGCCCGGCTTTACGATCTTGTAATACATGTCAGGGAACGGTATGCCTATGCTGCCTTCCTTGTGCATCTGCGGAGGAGTCAGGCACGCCGCTGTTACGCTCTCCGTTGTGCCGTAGCCTTCACGCACCTGTATCTTTGAGTTATGGTCGTACAGAAACTTGTCAAATTTCTTTTTGAGTTCGATCGAAAGTGAGTCTCCGCCTGAGAAAACTCCCTTGAGTGACGAGAGATCCTTTCCGTCCATTGACGGCAGTCTCAGCAGAGCTTCGAAAAGCGTCGGGACTCCCGCGATGAAGTTGCATCTGTACTTTGTGATCAGCTTTGCGTAGCTCTTTGGAGTGAACCTCGGCACCAGCACGCAGCGTCCGCCGCCCGCCAGCATAGTGTGTATGCATACTCCGAGTCCGAAGCCGTGGAATATAGGCATGGCAGCCAGCATCTTGTCGCCGATCCTGTAGATAGGGTTGGCAGCTATTACTTGCCCGGCAAGAGCGTTGAAGTTGAGATTGGTAAGGACTATGCCCTTTGTGATACCCGTGGTTCCTCCGGAATAGAGGATGGCCGCCGGGTCATCCGGCTTCCTGCTGACCTTGTACTCATAGCCGCAGTGTCTGCCCAGGCTCATGAAGTCAGGCCACTGGAAGACAGGAGCGTCTTTAGGTATCTTCTGTATCTTGCGGCCCTCCGTCAGCATGTAGCCGACCCTGATAGGTCTGGTCAGCTCGTCCCTGATGCGGGCGATGATGACGTTCTGTATCTTTGTGTTCTTACGGATGGCTTCTATTTTGTGATAGAACTGATCGAGCGTGACCACCATCACGGAGTTTGACATGTTGAGGTAGTTCTCTATCTCCTTCTCTGCGCTGAGAGGGTGAACCATGTTGGCGATCGCTCCCACCAGGTTGACCGCATAAAGCATGTAGATAGCCTGCGGGCAGTTAGGCATGGCGATGGTGACCCTGTCATTCTCACGTATGCCAAGTACTCTGAGTGACTTTGCGCAGAGATTGATCTGATCGATCATATATTTATAAGTGATGTGCTTGCCCATGAAGTCAAGAGCGATCATCAGAGGATGCTTTTTAGCGGTCTCCTCGACCTTCTCGTACATGGTGCCATTGAAGTATTCCACAGTCAGCGGCAATTCGCCCCTGCTTTTGTCCCACGGGATCTTTACAGTTTCCGGGACCGGGAATACTATGTTGCCTTTTTCGTTAATCATCCATTTTTTTGCCATTTATTATTTTTCCTTACTTTTGTATTCTGCAATGCGCAGTCCGCGTGTATTTTATCATTTATTAGTATATAATTCATCTGTCTATGCTCGAATTAAGAAATATATCAAAGGAATACAAAACAGGCGCGGAAACCGTTCACGCTTTAAGAAACGTGAGCCTGGCTTTTCGTGAGAGCGAATTCGTGTCGGTGCTGGGTCCTTCGGGCTGCGGCAAGACCACCATGCTCAACATCCTGGGCGGCCTCGATCAGTACACCGACGGCGACCTTCTTATCAATGGGATCAGCACCAAGGAGTACAAGGATGCCGACTGGGACGCTTACAGAAACGACACCATAGGTTTCGTATTCCAGAGCTATAATCTTATTTCGCATCAGAATGTGCTTTCGAACGTCGAACTCGCGCTGACACTTTCCGGAGTGTCGGCGGCTGAAAGAAAGGCCCGCGCCATAGCGGCCCTTGAGCAGGTAGGGCTTGGCGATCAGATATATAAGAAGCCTGCGGAAATGTCCGGCGGACAGGTGCAGCGTGTGGCCATAGCGCGTGCGCTCATCAACGATCCTGACATCATCCTTGCCGACGAGCCTACGGGCGCTCTCGACACCGAGACCAGCACCCAGGTCATGGGCATCCTTAAGGAGATATCCGCAGACAGGCTGGTCATCATGGTAACGCATAACCCTGAGCTGGCGGAAGCCTATTCTACAAGGATAGTCAGACTTTCCGACGGCCGGGTGATAAGCGACTCCAACCCGTTCGTACCGGGCGCGGTGAATGCGGCGGCTCTTGCGGGAGCGGTACCGGCGGCAGCGGCAGGACTTGCAGGTGCGGCAGACCTTGCGGACGCGGCAGCAGCTGAAGGAGCAGACTCAGCGCCGCCGCAAAGGCGCAGATCCGCCGGAAGAGCCTCCGGAAGGCGCAACCGCTCCATGTCGATGTCGACAGCTCTTCACCTTTCGCTCAACAACCTGATGACAAAGAAAGCCAGGACACTTCTCACGGCATTCGCGGGCAGTATAGGCATCATAGGTATTGCACTTATACTTTCCGTCTCGCACGGATTCCAGACATACATAGATAAACTCGAGGAGGACACCCTGTCGTCCTATCCTCTGACCATACAGGCTGAGACCGCCGACATGACATCCATGATCGCCGCGTTCATGGCCAACGCCCAGGACACAGAGGGCGAGGCATCCGGTGACAAAGTCCACGAGCAGCGCATCATGACGGACATGCTCGCAAGCGTCGGCACAAACG
This sequence comes from Anaerovoracaceae bacterium, assembly GCA_045116695.1. Taxonomy (GTDB): domain Bacteria; phylum Bacillota; class Clostridia; order Peptostreptococcales; family Anaerovoracaceae; genus Crickella. Next base: position 6,176 of record JBGUME010000338.1, read on the forward strand.
ACCTCGCCGCTTTCAAGGAGCGCGTGGACTCTAACATCGATACCATAGGCGACTGGTTCAATGCCTACGATTATTCGTACGGTCTCACGGTCAACATCTACTCTACCAACATGGAGTACGGACCGCTGCGCGTAAGCCCGGGTTCCATCATGCAGTCGTACATGAGCGGTTTCCAGCAGTCCAACTTCTCGATGATGAACAGCGACGTCTTCTTCCAGATGATGGACAATGAAGAGCTCCTGAAGTCGCAGTACAAGGTGCTCGCCGGCAAATGGCCGGAGAAGTACAACGAGCTTCTTCTTGTGCTCGACAGCGAGGACCAGCTGAACGACTATATCGTGTACACGCTCGGACTTCGCGACCCGCAGGAACTCAAGGACATGATCAACGACGTCATGAATGGTGAAGAGGTGGAGAACACCAACGAGCAGCTCGAGTGGACATATGACGACTTCCTGGGCATGGAATTCGCCCTGGTACACTCATGCGACACATACAAGCGCAATTCCTCATATGACGTCTGGGAGGACATGACAGAGGATGACGCCTATATGGAAGATCTGATAAACAGGTCCGAGAAGCTTAAGATCACCGGCATCGTCTGCGCCAAGGAGGTCTCTGCGGCCAACGCGATGGATTCCGGTATCGGCTATCTGCCGCTCCTGACCCGCCACATGATCGAATATGCCTCCGAGTCCGACATCGTCAAGATACAGAGGGAAAACAAAAATACAGACGTCTTCAGCGGCAAGACATTTGAGTCCATCCGCAACAAGACGGACGAAGGCCTCGGCTTCGAGGACATGATAAGCATAGACGAGAACAAGCTGAAAAAGGCTCTCGGCGGCGACATCGACCCGAACGCGGTTACAAACGCCATCAAGGATAACATCCAGGATGCTCTTGAAGACGCCGATCCAAGCGGCACCATAAAAGATGTAATGACAGCCGCAGGCACAAATGGCAGCGGAATGCTGCAGGAGATACTCACGCAAAATCCGGATAAGATCTACTCCGTTCCTTTCAACGAGGATGTGATCACAACAGCGCTTGGCAACAATCTTGACACGGGCGCCCACAGTGCGACCGTCAACAAGATGCTAAAGGCTTATGCAAACAAGCTGAAAGATGAGGTCCCTGAACTGCAGCAGCAGTGGGCAGGTCAGGTTGCAGGTTTTAAGGCCCAGATAGAGGCAAATCCCGCAATGGCAGAAGTGATCGCCGCTCAGTTCAATATAACAGTTGATGAACTTAACGAGGCTCTAAATGATCAGGAAGGTAAAGTCTCATTGGCTATACTCGCCCCTGCTCTTCAGTCAGCTTTGCAGGACTATCTTCAAAGTGAGGACGCGGTCAATATGGCTGCTGCGTACGCCGAAGGAATAGCTCTCGCAGAGACAGCAAAGAATGTTCCTCCGGCAGTGATCAATGTGGCTCAGACTGTAGGTGGCCTGATCAAGGTAGATCCGGCAGGCATAGCCGACGCGTTCACCATGAAGATGGATGAAGATGAGATCACAAGACTGATCACGGCTTATGTCTCGGGCGGACAGGAGACGAACTACGACCGCAACCTAAGGAAACTGGGCTATGCTGATCTTGCCAAGCCGGAAGCGATGTCATTCTATCTCAAGGATTTCGAATCCAAGGAAGCCTTCCTTAAGTTCATAGACGACTACAACAAGGAGATGCAGGACAGCGGCGATGAGGACAAGGTGATCAGTTACACCGATGTCACCGGAGTCATGATCAAGTCGGTCAAGAACATAACGAACGCGGTAAGTTACGTGCTGATCGCTTTCGTGGCGATCTCACTGATCGTATCCTCTATCATGATCGGAGTCATCACATACATCTCCGTCCTCGAGAGGACCAAGGAGATCGGCATACTCCGCGCGATCGGAGCTTCCAAGAAGGACATCGCGCGCATATTCAACGCGGAGACCATCATCGTCGGACTCTGCGCGGGCGTCATAGGTATAGGCGCGAGCCTGATACTGCTGGTACCTATCAACCATATACTGATAGGTCTCACAAAGATCTCCGCGCTCAAGGCGATACTGCCTGCGGCGGGAGGTGTCGCGCTGGTACTCATCAGCATATTCCTCACGTTCATAGCCGGACTCATACCGTCGGGCATGGCGGCGCGCAAGGATCCTGTCGTAGCGCTGCGTACGGAATAAGGCAGTCTTTTAAAAGAATAAAAAACAACACAAAAGCGGTGACCTGGTGCCACCGCTTTTGTCTTATTGTCTTAGGTATTATATGGAAATGTTATATGGAGGTTTCAGAGTTTTTCTTCTCTACACCCATATAATAGTCCCCGATTATGTCGAAATGGTGATGTTTATGAGAATGATATCTGTAGATTAAAAGAATACGCCCCTTATCCAGATCTCCAGACCTATGCCGATCAGGATGAT
>JBGUME010000339.1:0-2314 GCA_045116695.1 Anaerovoracaceae bacterium
CGATCCAAGGCATCGCAGCACCGGCGAACATGTAAATACTGCTCATATTCGGTTCTCCTCTTTTGCTGCAATATCTTTGACTTTAACGATCATTATAATCGCGATCACCCATGCGCATATTATTGTGAGAAACCCTGTCTCGCTGACGTAATACATCATGTCGTCGCCTCTTGTGATCACGCCGAATACTGCCTGATCATAATTATTATGTGCCGCATGCAGGAATGCTGCAGGCCAAACGCTCTTGCTCAAGTATGTCAGACCGCCGATAATGATCCCGACAGGGTAGATGCATAGCACAAATGCAGGCAGTTTATACCACACAAGTGCACCAGCCATATAGTCCCCGAAAGCGAGCAGCGGCAGGTGCCAGCAACACCAGAACAGGCTCGTTATAATCAGAGCTTTCTTCAGTCCGCTTCTTTCCGTAAGTGCAGGAAGCATGTATCCCCGCCAGCCTATCTCCTCGCCCATCGCGGAAAGAATGCCCGGGAATATACCGATGATCAAAGTTGGGAGACAGTCTTTCAATATCAGACTTAGCGCCACGCCTGTATATCCGAAATTGTCCGGATGTGTCTTCCAGTAGATCATGTAAGGAATAAGCAGATAGATAAGCGGAATAAACACCGCTAGCAGTATATAACGGATCCTGCATCTTCTTATGCCAAGCCCGGAAAGGAATCCTTTCAGAGAAAACTTCTCATTGTTTTCTTTAAGCGCGATCGCGCTGGCGATGATAGCAGAGAATGCCGGGATCCACATCAAAACAAAATACATCCAGAGTGGTCCGTCCGTTATTATATAAGCCTCTGCTGCCAGCGAAAGTATTATCACTAAAGTGAAGAATGAGATCAGCGCTTTATTGTCATATTTGGTGATTCCAGTATTACTCATTGTTTCCTTCCTCACGATCAGTTGTCTCTCCATTGTTTCTGGTTTCATCTGCTTTCCTGACGCATGCTCTTTCGAGTGATACGAAGCAAGCTGCCGCTGCGAAATATATTACGCCTTCCGGCCACTTGTCTGCGGTGATCTGGAATACCGCGCTGGCAAAAAACAGTGTCGCTGCAACAGTCAGCATTCTCATCACTTTACGGTTTCCAATAATGTATTTTTCTATATTCGTCTTCATGACTATTTCCACCTCCACAATTCTGCCTGCGGGACTATTATCTCCATATGCTCGTCCCGAGCCCATTTCGGTATTTCTCTCGATTCTTTCATCAGTTCAATTACTCTATTAATGACTCTCCAAAACATTTTCGTTTCCTTGCTTTCTTATCCCATTCTCTGTTTTCGCACCAGTAAACAGTCCTGTCTGTCACGTCATATACCATGGACACGACGGTCGGGCAGACTTCCTGCGAGACTGCCTTCAGTATTTCAAAGCAATCCTCCACATCAAAATCATCTGACGCATTTTTCAGCATGTCTTTTGCTATGTGATATCTGTCCCAGCCCATCCACGGATGTGTCTCTGAGTTCTGCTTATATGGTGAGAAATTCGTTAAAATCTTGTATTCAGGTTTTTCGTAGTAGCTGCAGCCCTGACCCGGCACTATGTGAAGCACGTTGCCGTCAGCATCCGACAGTGCAGACATGAATGTCAGTCCCGGGATGCTGTAGACAGGTCTTTCAGCCGCTATGTCGCGGATCTCCTGCAGCGTTTTCTTCTGCAGCAGGAGGTCGATGTCCAGCATGATTACATTCTCGCCGTCTCCCGCTGGATCGCTTCTTCTGTCGGCAGGCCAGCATGTAGGCATTCCAACAAAGTCTCCCCGGCTGTTGGCGCCAAACAATGGCATCCACCCTTCTGTTGCATCATTGACCTCTATGAATACCCCTTCATCTGCAGGACTGACTCTGTATTCCATATCCAGAAGATCCAGATTCCAGCCTACTATCGTCTTATTCTTATTTACTACTATGCTTGTACACATTATTGACCTCCCTCTTTTTGCTCCCTATCGTTCGGTAGTTTGAGGTGTATTTTTTTACCGGTCAACCTTAAGGCCGGCCGGCAATAAATAGTCTATATGATCTAACGCTGTTATTGTTCTACTTTGCGTAGACCTCGAAGAACTGCAGCACGTGTTTATGCACCAGTTCCATCACTTCTTCCTCTCTGGCAGGCTCCCTGTCACACAGGTTGATCCAGACTGTGATCGGTGATGAGAGCTGCGCGGCCATAATCTCAGTATCCGCTTCCCTAAGCGTATTGCTGCGGATAAGGTATCTGATTATGCCTTCGAAGTATTTCATGATCCCTTCGTAATTCATTCTGGTCTGCAGAACAGAGAGTTCCCGGTTG
>JBGUME010000340.1:0-3586 GCA_045116695.1 Anaerovoracaceae bacterium
ATCCATCATTGGATTCTGTTCCATACTTTTGTTGACATTTTCGCTCATGTGGGAAATAACCTCCTTGATAATCCACTCGGGCGTCGATGCGCCCGCTATGCAACCTATTGTATTATATTTTGTCAACCTATTCAACAAATTATTGTTCGCATTTTCTATAAAAATGCTGTTTTTGTTGTTTTTTTTGGCAATCTCATAGAGCTTTCTGGAGTTGGAACTATGCTCATCTCCTATCACTATCATGGCGTCCACTCTTGCCGCCAGTTCTGCGCAGCTCTCCTGCCGCTCACGCGTTGCATTGCATATAGTATTGTGGATATCATACACTATCCCCGTCTCGTCAAAGACACTGAGGACATCATTTAAAAGTTCTTCTTTTATCGTTGTCTGACAGACTATTATCGGCTTCTTATCTCTCAGTTCGCCGGCGATCCGCCTTGCTTCTTCAGCATCTCCGATAAGATATGCGCTGAAGCCGCACCAGCCGTTTGTCGCTTTCACTTCCTGATGGTCTCTGTCACCGATCACTACGACGGGGATCCCGTTATCATGTGCTTCTGCGACGATTTCATGTATCTTCTTCACAAAGACACACGTAGTATCTATCAGATTTATGCCTCTTGCTTCAGCAGCTTCATAAAACTCCCGCGGTTCTCCGTGTGATCTGACTATCACGGTATCTCCCGTGTCTGCCTCGTCAAGCGACCCGATCATGGTAACGCCCATTGACTCGAGTTTCTTAACGACTTCCTTATTGTGTATTAGATAACCGCACGTAAACAAATTGCCTTGCCTGTCTTTCTTTTCAGCCTCGCTGAAGGCCATGTCTATCGCTCTGTTTACCCCGAAGCAAAAGCCCGAGTGTCTGGCTAAGATTATTTCCACGTAAATCTCTCTTTCGAAACGCGGCCGGCGGTATTGCCGCCGGCCGTTTAGATCAAATGCTTGTGTTTTGCAGAATGAATGAACTAGAACTTTCCTGCAGCTGCAGCTTCCTCAACGGAAACAGCTACAGATACAGTCATTCCGACCATAGGGTTGTTGCCTGCTCCGATGAGACCCATCATCTCTACGTGTGCAGGTACCGATGAGGATCCTGCAAACTGAGCGTCAGAGTGCATACGTCCCATAGTATCTGTCATGCCGTAAGATGAAGGGCCTGCAGCCATGTTATCAGGATGCAGAGTACGTCCTGTGCGGCCTCCGGTAGCTACCGAGAAGTACTTCTTGGCTGCTTCTAGTCTTTCTTTCTTGTATGTGCCTGCTACAGGATGCTGGAATCTTGTAGGGTTGGTCGAGTTACCTGTGATGGAAACGTCAACGTTCTCTTTCCAAAGAATAGCAACACCTTCCTGTACATCGTTAGCGCCATAGCAGTTTACCTTTGCTCTTGGGCTTTCAGGATCCTTGGAATAGCATTTTCTGAATACTTCCTTTAACTCGCCTGTTGCATAATCATATTCAGTCTCAACATAAGTGAATCCGTTGATTCTGGATATGATCTGAGCTGCGTCTTTGCCAAGGCCGTCGAGGATAACTCTGAGAGGTTTCTGGCGTACCTTGTTGGCCTTGGAAGCGATACCGATGGCTCCCTCGGCAGCAGCGAATGACTCATGACCCGCGAGGAATGCGAAGCACTCTGTGTCTTCTTCAAGGAGCATCTTGCCGAGGTTGCCGTGTCCGAGACCTACCTTACGGCGGTCAGCAACGGAACCAGGGATGCAGAATGCCTGAAGTCCTTCACCGATGGCTGCAGCTGCATCAGCAGCCTTACGGCAACCCTTCTTGATGGCGATAGCAGCGCCTACTGTGTAAGCCCACTTAGCGTTTTCAAAGCAGATAGGCTGGATGTTCTCGATCATGTGATATACATCGAGACCGGCATCCTTTGTGATCTTTTCTGCTTCTTCGATAGATCCGATACCGTACTCAGCCAGTTTGGAAAGGATCTGTTTTTCTCTTCTGTCGTAAGATTCAAATGTAATCATGTCTCTTTCCTCCCTGTACTATTCTTTGCGCGGATCAATGAGCTTTGCAGCGTCTGCAACTCTTCCATACTGACCGGATGCCTTCTCTACAGCTGTAGCGGCATCATCGCCCGCCTTGAGGAAATCCATCATCTTACCAAAGTTGAGATACTTGTAGCCGATGATCTCATCATCCTCATCAAGAGCGAGCTGTGTGATGTATCCTTCTGTGAGATCGAGATACCTTGGTCCCTTTTCAAGAGTACCGTATGTAGTACCTACCATGGATCTTGTTCCCTTGCCGAGGTCCTCGAGGCCCGCTCCGATCTGGAGGCCGCCTTCTGAGAAAGCGCTCTGCGAACGTCCGTAAACGATCTGAAGGAAGATCTCTCTCATCGCCGTGTTGATGGCGTCGCAGACGAGGTCTGTATTGAGAGCTTCAAGTACAGTAAGTCCCGGAAGGATCTCGGATGCCATTGCAGCTGAATGCGTCATTCCGGAGCAGCCGATAGTCTCGACCAGAGCTTCCTGAATGATGCCGTCCTTAACGTTGAGTGAAAGCTTGCAGGCTCCCTGCTGAGGCGCACACCAGCCGATACCGTGGGTATATCCGGAAATATCGGACACCTGCTTTGGTTTTACCCATTTCCCTTCTTCAGGAATCGGTGCAGATCCGTGGTGTACTCCCTGATGAACAGGGCACATGCCTTTCACTTCTGCTGAATAAATCATAATAGTAACCTCCTGATATTCAGTTAGATTGAATTCTGGCTTATACACATTCATTGTATCTCATACACGGAAATACAACAATGTAAAAATTTGAATACTCTGTATCTATATTTCAAAATCGCAGGCTACTGAGCCGCTGCGCACTTCATGCATGCGCTTTTTGACCGGCATATGGACCGGATGTGTCTGGTATGCATCAAAGGCTTCTCTGTTCTCAAACAGAGTTACAAGCGCCAGATCGTATGATCTTTCACTGTGCAGTATGTCCGCTCCTGCCTCGAGTTCCAGCATGCCTTCTATCCTTCCCTTCATGCCGTAGAAGTTTTTGACCAGCTGAGGGATCTCATCCTTGTACTCATCCTTTATTTTGAACATGACTATATGTCTTATCATAAGCATTGCCTCCTCATTGCGTTCACAATATCACTTCAATGATTATAAGGTGTACAGACCCGGGTTTGCAATAATCAGAGGCATTGATGATCACCTAGTTTATTTGTAAGTAAATCTCTTCATGACCATAATAGTCAGCGCTATGCCTGCCACAGCCATGGCGCATATCCATTTTAATATTTCATTATTTTCTCCGGTCTCCGGGCTCTTGCCGTTTGTTATATGAACAGTCTGACTTTTGTTGTCAGGATCAGCATGTACGCTGATCACCCTTCCGTTCAGTTTCAAAGTCTCGTACACAACAAGATCATGCCCTTGGTATTCTCTGGCATCGAATCTGAAAGCCTGCTCTGTTGTACCATCAGCTGTCACCGGTTTCAATTCCATACTGGAAGTGATGTTAGTGAGTTTTTCGTCAGTTTTGTCGTATATCTCACCTTCAACTGTATATGTTTCTTCAGGAGAAAGGCCGGAGAATTCGACAGAATCTATTA
>JBGUME010000341.1:0-3889 GCA_045116695.1 Anaerovoracaceae bacterium
CCGGAGAGATCAAGGAGGAAGGCCGCAAGATGATCGACTCCATATTCGAGTTTGACGATCTTCTGGCGTATGAGATCATGACTCCGCGTACAGACGTGTTCATGATCGATCTCGAGGATGACAGAAGCGAGTATTTTGAGGAACTGATGGAGCTTACACACTCCAGGATCCCTGTATATAAGGGCGATCCGGACAATGTGGTAGGAATACTGCATATTAAAGACTATCTGTACAACGCCACAAAGAAGGGGTTTGACAACGTAGATATCAAGAAACTTCTAAGACCTGCATACTTTGTGCCTGAGACAAAGAACATAGACGCTCTGTTCAGAGAACTGCAGAAAGAAAAACAGCATCTCGCGATCCTGATAGATGAATACGGCGGAATCAGCGGTATCGTATCTGTAGAAGACATAATTGAGCAGATAGTTGGTGATATCGATGATGAATTTGACGAAGAAGACCGTATTATAGAGAAAGTTGACGATACAACATTTATCGTTGATGGCAATGTGTATCTCGATGATCTCGAAGAAGAGACGGATATCGAGCTCGAATCCGAATCAAGTGAAACAGTAGGTGGCTTCCTTATAGATCTGATGGGCGAAATACCTAAGCAAAACGTCAAATATCCGCCTGTAGATTACGAAGATTACCGTTTCACGATAATGTCTGTAAAAGACCGGAGGATCGAAAAACTGAAGATCGAAGTGATCGAAAGAGAGGAAGACGCAGATGAGTGATGATCTCAATATTATCGACCTGATTGAAAGAGATATCATGTCGTTTGACTCGGTCAGCCGTTTTCCTGATTTCGGTATAGCTGACAATATACAGAGAGCTATAGGAAGAGACATCCAGAACCCAAGCATCAAAGTGAGCGACGATGACGGAGGCATGACGATAAACTGTGAGATAATCGTTTATTTCGGCGTCAACATCCCGCAGCTTTGCTACGACATACAGACAAAGGTCAAAAGGGACATAGAGGATACAACAGGTATAAACGTAAACGCCGTAAATATAACCGTCGACGGTATCGACAAAAGGGAGACGAATTGAAAAGAGAAGATGTAAGAGAAAAGACGATGCAGCTCGTATATCAGATGGATCTTACCGGTGATTTCGAAGTTGCGGACCTCAGCATCGTAGAAGAGAACGTCAAGGCCGCGGGCAAGAAGCAGGCAGCTGAGACTCTTGCCGCGGTGCAGGATCATCATGAAGAAATAGACAGGATAATTTCAGACAATCTCGACAACTGGACCCTGGACAGGATAGCGAAAACAGACCTCGCCATACTCAGGACCGCAGTCGCCGAGATGCTTTATGTGGAAAGCGTTCCAGTCAGAGTTTCGATCAACGAAGCTGTCGACCTTGCCAAAAAATACGGCGATGAAAGATCATACGCGTTCATCAATTCCGTTCTTGGCAAGATATCACGCGGACTCAATGACGGCGTGAAAGAATAATGAGTTCTTTTTACCTCGGCATTGATACTTCAAATTACAGAACTTCTGCGGCTGCTGTTGATGAAGATGGGAACGCTGTTTTTCAGAAAGCGGTGCTTCTTGATGTCGCTCAGGGAGAAAGAGGCCTCAGGCAGTCTGACGCGTTTTTCAAGCACAGCAACAGACTCCCGGATCATTTGAAGGAACTTTTATCCGGTATAGATAACGCGTCCATCTCAGCCATAGGAGTGTCCGAAAGGCCCAGAAGGGTAGAAGGCTCGTACATGCCTTGCTTCATGGCAGGCGTCAACGCTGCCGGGATCCTGGGATCCGCTCTCGGAGTTCCTGTATATTGCTTCTCTCATCAGGAAGGCCATGCTGCCGCTATACTTGAAAGCTTTGGCTCTGTTCCGCCTGAAAGATCGCTGTTATTCCATTTGAGCGGCGGAACTACAGAAGCTCTTCTGTGCAGCCCGGATGAATGCGGATACCGAATGGAAATAGCAGGCGGTACGCTTGATATCTCCATAGGCCAGCTGCTCGACAGATACGGTGTAGCCATTGGAATGCCTTTTCCGTCAGGACAATATCTGGATGAAATAGCATTTAAGGCTCTGGAAGAAAACGGATCTGATCCGGAAACTGCCGCTGTGACCGGAGTGATGCCAAAGATCAGGATAAAAGACGGATACTTCAATCTTTCAGGTGCTGAGACAAGGCTTCTGAAGTTTGCCGGTTCATGCAGCGATGAAAGTGACGCCGCTAAGGTAACTGCCGAACTGTTTGTTTCCATAGCTAAGCTTCTGACAGATGAAGCAGCGTATCTCAGCGATAAATACGGTATCAATGACATATATATGGCAGGCGGAGTTGCGTCCAGCAGAACGGTCCGCAGACTCCTGTCAGCCGTTAAAGATTTGGATATAAAGTTCGGAGACGCGGCACTGTCCGGCGATAACGCAGTCGGCACAGCGCTTCTCGCAAAGAGGATACATGAAACCGGTAACCGTAACACAGGTAAATGAATACATAGCCAAGAAGCTGCGCGATGATCTCAATCTGCACGGGCTTGTTGTGGAAGGCGAGATATCCGGCCTGAGCAGAAGCGGTCAGCATTATTACCTGACCCTGAAAGATGCCAACAGCCAGATACGTGCCGCCATATGGGGTCAGAACGCGGCAAAGATCGACATGTCGCTTGTTGAAAATGGCAAAAAGATTGTTGCGGTATGCGATATCAGTCCTTATTCGAAGAATGGAACGTATTCTCTCAGCATAAGGCACATAGAGACCGCAGGGGAAGGCGATCTTGCCGCAGAGTTCAACCGTATCAAGGAAAAGCTTGAAAAGGAAGGGCTCTTTGACAGGAAATACAAGAAACCTATCCCTGTATTCCCGTATCGCGTAGGTGTAGTGACATCTGCAACAGGAGCCGCGATCGAAGACATCCGAAAGATCATCACTGCAAAGAACGATCTTACAGACATAATCATATTTCCAACGGCTGTTCAGGGAGTCGGTGCCGTAAGAAGCATCTGTGAGAACATAAAGCTTGCCAACAGACTGAGTAAAAGCGGTACGCATATAGATACGCTGATAGTCGGCAGGGGAGGCGGTTCGCCGGAAGACCTTGCTGCATTCAACGATGAGGAAGTCGCCCGCGCGATATTTGCCTCTGAAATACCTGTCATAAGCGCTGTAGGACATGAGATCGACTACTCCATAAGCGATTTCGCAGCAGACCTCAGAGCTGAGACCCCAACGGCAGCAGCGGATATGGCTGTGATGGACACCTTTAGACTCAGAGAAGATATTGAGAGCAGCAGAAAAATGCTCATCACATCTGCTGAGCAGAAGATATCGTCGGAAAGAAGGATACTTGACAGCGGATCGGCTCTTCTGGGAGCTAATATCAGAGCTAAGATATCCGAAGCCAGAAGCGCCCTGGATAAAGCGGTCATACTGCTAAGAGAGAATGACCCTCGCAGCATATTCTCCAAAGGCTATGCTGCAGTTACAAAGGACGGATCGGTAGTCCCGGGTATAGCGGATATAGTAAAAGGCGAGGAATACAGGATAATCATGACGGACGGCAGCTTCACTGCCAGGGCCACGGAAGTCGACCCGGAGTAAAGGAAAGGGCAAACCATGTCAGAAAAAACATTCACCGAATCCATGCAGGCGCTTCAGAACGCCGCTTCCGAGATAGGCAAGCAGGCGACAACCCTTGAAGAGTCACTGAGGCTTTTTGATGAGGGCATGAAAGAAGCAGAATACTGCAGGGAAATACTCGATAAAGCCGAGCAGAAGATACTTATTTACGAGAACGGAGAACTCAAAGATGCGCAGCTTTGATGAGTACAAAGACATCATTAATACACATGTTACGGAACTTATCGCTGACGCGGGGCCGGAGGCTTCCGTGCTGGGAGAGGCGATGA
>JBGUME010000342.1:0-4992 GCA_045116695.1 Anaerovoracaceae bacterium
GAACTCAACGAGGTCAACCTGGGAAGGATGGACAGGCAGGGCGGATTCGACCGCGTGGTCGTAGAGATGAATGGCATGTGGGAGAACCAGAAGCTCTTCGCGGCCATGCCTCCGGGCTGGGTCATCGCTCAGGAGATGGCGCTCTTCGACACCACCACCTTCATGATGTACAACAAGAACATGCGTCAGCTTTGCTTCAACAAGATGCAGACAGCTGACCTGGTCGTTTTCAACCGATGCGAGAAGGGTTTCGACAAGATGCCTTACCACAAGGAAGTAAGGATCGCCAACCGCCGCAACATGATAGTCTATGAGTACGGCATCGACGATATAGAGCCTGACGACATCATCGACCCTCTGCCTTATGACATGAAGGCGTCCAAAATAAAGATAGAGGACGAATGGTATGCTGAGTGGTACAGGGATATCAACGAGAATGAGGATGACTACGACGGAAAGACCTTTGTCATAAAAGGCCGTGTCGCCCTCTCCGATGAGCTGCCTGAGGGACAGTTCGCTTTCGGCCGCCATGTAATGACCTGCTGCGAAGCCGACATACAGTTCGCGGGCCTGCTCGCATACTATGCGGGATCTGAAAAACTCAGCGTCGGTGACTGGATCGAGATCACCGCTAAAGTGCGCTGCGAATACACCGATGCATACCAGGAAAAGGGCCCGGTACTGTACATCCGAAATCTTAAAAAATGTGAAGCATGCAAGCCTGAGGTAGCAACCTTTTGATAATATATACGAGAAAATAATATCGGTATATCAAAGGCGCAATTGCGACCGGAAGGGCAGCATATGAAAATGAATAGGAAGGGTAAAAGCACTTTTGCAAAGACGGCGCTCGTCTGCATGCTTGCTGTATGCATGTTTACGTGCGGCGCTTTTGTTGACGGAGAAGTTTTTGCAGCCTCTGAATTCCAGACATCAAGTCCGTTCAACAATGTGGATTATTCGTCGTACTACCATAACGGCAGATTCACGGGAAACCTCATCGTTAACGGTGTGGATATTTCGGAATGGCAGTCCAAGAACTGCGATTTTGCAAAGGCAAAGAACGCCGGAGTCGACTATGCCATCCTGAGGGTCACAGGCACTTACTATGGCAGAAAAAATCTCTCCTGCTATATTGATGACAACTTCGCAACTCAGTACAGTAAAGCCAAGGCCAATGGCGTTATGACCGGAGTCTATGTATTCTCTCAGGCAAAGAACGCCACCGAGGGAGCACAGGAAGCTAACTTTGCTATCAGCAGGCTCAAGGCTCTGGGCATCGGACCTAAGGATCTTCAGCTGCCTGTATATATTGACTGCGAATTCGCCGGAGGAGTCCTGGGCAGGACGCACGGCATAAGCAGGACTGCCGCAACTAACGCGGCAGTTGCTTTCTGTAACACCGTAAAAGCAGCAGGATACACTCCGGGCATCTACGCCAATACCAGCTACTTCAATTCATACCTCGCTGCGTCTCAGTTTGCTCCGGATGTAGACCTTTGGGTAGCGCAGTACTATAAGCGCAATCAGTCACCGGTCAGTTATACAAAATGGCAGTATTCCAGCAGCGCCAAGATCGACGGCATGCTCTCATTCACAGGAGCCCAGGGCAAGATCGACGTTAACTTCTGGTATTTGAATAAGAACAACGAGACAAGCACTGTCGTAAACAAGATCACCGGTAAGACCACGCTCAGCGTAGCAGACGCCAAGTCACCAAAGTTCAAACTTTACAATGGCAGCAAGCTCATGAAAGAAGGCACGGATTATTGTGTGGGCGGGATCAGGAACAATAAAGCCGGTAACGGGTATGCATATATCAAGGGTATAGGCATGTACAGCGGATACGCGCTGATCCCAATAAAAATAGCAAACGCCTCATCGGGCAGTGATGATCAGGAGATCACATGCGCCAATTATCTGACGAAGGCATCGTCGACAACGTCGAAGTACATAAATGCAAACCCTGATAACGGCCTTGTAATAAAGGTAGGCAATAACTATTACCTGACCAAGACACTTAACGTAAGGACAGGTCCTGGATTGAACTATCCGAACGTCAAAAGGAAGAACCTTACGAAAGACGCAAAGAAGCATGCTACTATGAGTTCAGACGCAAGGTTAAAGAAAGGAACTGAAGTAACCTGTCTTGAGGTAAGAGGCAGCTGGATGAGAATACCAAGCGGCTGGATCTGCTGCAAGCCGGGAAACGTTGTGCAGTAATAAGGTGATCAGACTTTCCGAATGATTTCCGGACTTTATAAGGGAGGCGGCAGCCTCCCTTTTTTACGCAATGAAAAAACGACTCTGAACACGCCGAACCCCATCAACCTGTGCATAGCCGTTTCTTCAAAGCACTATCTCATATCGAGTTTTTCGAAGTCATCCTCCCCGTAGACCGGAGGATCTTCTGTAACGTTGTCTGCAAACATACTCATGCGAGTTGAACTGACAGCCTGCAAAAACAAGATCCGTTACACCTTCATTGTATTGATTGCAGGGGCGCAATGTTATAATATTGTTACGAATTATATAAGATTATTAACATGGTTTATATGGTCGTCAGGTCCGCTCGCGCTAACAATCGGACGCAGCGGTACTAAGCTCTGACTGCGCTGACGCTTGTCAGTCGCTAAGTGCCGGCGTCCTCCAGTTACCTGACTGACCATACATAACCATTAATAAGGATCAATAATTATGTCAGATAAGAAAACTGCCAATTTAATACTTAGCCGTACACGAAGAAATCAGATATATCTTCCTTATGCGCGCAAGAAACCATACTTTGAGGCGATCGCTGCCGGCGATACTGAAAAGATATCTGAGCTTTCACAGGCAAATTACGAATATCCGACCGCTCTGTACAACAGGTGTGGTTCTTATAGTGAAGCAATGAACAAGATGTACTATGAGGCTGTGGGGGCAGCAAATGAGATGTGCCTGGTGGCGATACAGTCCGGCCTGCTTGACATGGTCTCTTATGACATTCGCGACGAGTTCATCAAGGAGTTCGACAACGCAGTCTCACTGCCGGACATCTATGATCTGGTGCACGGCATGGCTCACAACTACGCCCTGAAGATGAAATATGTACTCAAAGAAAAGAAGCGGTCGCCAAGACTGGCCCGGATGATGACATATATCGAGGAACATCTGACCGAAAAGATAGAACTGGCTGACATAGCTGAGTCCGTGGGCATAAGCCGCACCTACGCGTCGGCAGTGTTCAAGGATGAACTAGGCATAACCATAAGCGAATTCATACTGAACGAGAGGCTCCTGGAAGCCAAGCGCATGCTGAGGGACACTGACCTCAGTGTAGCGGCTATAGCGGACAGGCTGGCGTTCTGCTCTCAGAGCTATTTCACAAAGAACTTTACAGAGGCTGAAGGGATGACACCGGTGGAGTACCGTCGTCAATTTGGATAAATAGTGTTGAAAACAAAACAGGGACAAATTGATTACGGTAACTGGGAGAGGTCTTACGTCTGCATTGACCTCAAGTCTTTCTATGCTTCGGTTGAATGCGTGGAGCGCGGGCTCGATCCCATGACGACTGACCTTGTCGTCGCAGATCCTACCCGCTCGGACCGCACGATCTGTCTGGCTGTATCTCCTTCTCTCAAGGCCCGCGGAGTGAGCGGCAGGGCCAGGGTGTTTGAGATCCCTAAGAGCTTCGAATATATAATGGCGCCGCCGAGGATGAGCCTGTATATGGAGTACGCGGCGGCCATTTACAAGGTCTACCTTGATTATATAGCGCCGGAGGACATGCACGTCTACTCCATCGACGAGGTCTTCTTTGATGTGACGGCTTACCTGAAGCGCTATGGACTCGACCCTAAACAGATGGCGGAGCTCCTGATGAGAGAGGTGCACGAAAGGATAGGCGTCAGGGCGACGGCGGGGGTCGGTCCCAACCTATATCTGGCCAAGATAGCCATGGACATAATAGCCAAGCACGCGGATGATTTCATCGGAGTGCTGGATGAAGATACATATAAGCAGCAGCTGTGGGATCACAGACCGCTCACCGACTTCTGGATGATAGGCCGGCAGACTGCCAAAAAGTTTGAGCGCATAGGCATAGACACCATGGGCGGGATAGCAGCTCTTGCGGCTCGTGACGAGGACTGGTTCTACAAAAACTTTGGCATCAACGCGGAGCTGATGATAGACCACGCGTACGGGCTCGAGCCTACAGAGATGTCCGACATCAAGGGCTACAAGACCAAGAGCCATTCACTTTCTCACGGCCAGGTGCTGATGCGCGACTACACGAACGCCGAAGGTCTCCTGATAATAAAGGAGATGACAGAGCAGCTCTGCCACGAGATGACGGATATACGCAAACTGACACAGAACGTTTCCATAGCGGTAGGCTACAGCAACGCTCTGCATGTTCCGATGTCACATGGGTCTGTATCCTTCCCGGTGCCGACTGACGCGTCATCTCTCATAATGCCGGCGGTCGCTGATCTCTATGACAGGATCACCGACCACGAATACCCGGTCAGACGCATATTCGTCAACTTCAACGACATAAAAGAGAGAGAAGCGGACAAACAGATGACGCTCTTCGATCTGGCTGATGCTGAGGCCAAAGAAGAAGGCAAGACGCAGGGGCAGAAGAAAAAGGACGACAGAGCCGACCCTATAGCCGAAACGCAGGCAAAACTGAAACGCGACACGGCCCTTCAGGAGGCGGTCAATTCCATAAGAAACAAGTATGGCAAGGACGCGATGTTCAGAGCCATGGACCTTGAAGAGGCAGCGACCACCAGGGAGAGAAATCATCAGGTCGGCGGCCACAAAGAATGATGAGAAGTGATGAAAGAAGAACGGATATCTAGTATAATGGACGAGAAGAAAATATGGGAGCGTCCGGTATCAGACAGACCGAAAATGCCCCGCTCACAGCGAGCCAAACAGTTCGCTCCTTTTGATGCACTCACCGGCTTAAGCGAGAGACTGAGGCAGGCGGAAGCAGAG
>JBGUME010000343.1:0-3021 GCA_045116695.1 Anaerovoracaceae bacterium
GCGGAGAATGGCTCCGTGGGCCGGAAGCTGGATTTTCTGGTCCAGGAGATGAACCGCGAGGCCAACACAATCGGATCGAAGTCGAATGACCGCGAGATCACATCGATGATGCTTGATCTCAAGGCCGAGATAGAGAAGATAAGGGAGCAAGTCCAGAATATAGAATAAGAAAATCGGTTACTAACCCTGGGCGGGTGACTCGAGGACGCCGGCACTTAACGATTGACGAGCCGAAGGCGAAGTCAGAGTTTAGTACCGTTGCGTCCGAATGTCAGCGAGAGCGTGCCCGGCAGGGTCAGTAACCGATTTATTGCATTTATGGGGAATAGTTGGGCCTTTAAAAAAGAGAATTTATTCGCGCGAATCGCGATCGGCTTTGCGATCGGCATTTTGCTTGGCCTTTTTGCGCCGGGGTTCTCTATCTCGACCAAGATCGTAGGCGACATTTACCTGAGACTTATCAAGTTCATGGTGCTTCCTGTGCTGGTATGCGCGGTCATGAGCGGCATCATCAACTCGGCCAATATAAAGTCCCTTAGGAGGGTCGCTGTCAAGACGGTAGTGCTGTTCTTCGTGATGTTTATGGCATCTTTCGCGGTATCGTCCGTGGTTGCGATGAGCATACGTCCGGGGCAGGGCATCGTCTTTGAAAACCGGCCGGTATATGAGGGGACTATAGCCGGAAAGCTGAGCGCGGCAGACGTGCTGAGGCAGCTTTTCCCAAGCAGCCTGGAGGATATATTCTCGTCAAAAAACATACTCGTGACCATCATACTGGCGATCATACTTGCCGTAGTTATAGTCAGGATGGGCGAGAAGGCAGAGCCGGTAAGGGATTTCATCAACCGCCTTTCAGACATAGTGTTCCGCATACTCTCCGTGATAATGGAGACATCGCCTATAGGCGTCATGTCCCTTATAGCCTTCTCCATAGCGGAGTACGGAGCGGGACTCTTCATGGCGATAGGCAAGTACATACTGTGCTGCTGGCTGGCCTGCATAGCTGTATTCATCATAGTGTTCATGCTGCCGGTGATTTTTTACACTAAAACAGACCTGAAGACATATCTCAGAGCCTGCGGCAGGGTGGCGCTCATGACCATTTCCACAACAAGCTCGGCGGCGACGCTCCCGACCACCATCAGGGTCTGCACAAAAGACCTGGGAGCGCCCGAGGATATAAGCAGTTTCATACTGCCGCTCGGCTGTACCATAAACATGTGCGGAGGAGCCTGCTCGTTCTGCTGTCTGGCGTTCTTTGTGGATGAATTCTACTCGCTGGGCCTGCCGTTTGCGCAGCTTGCGGCGATGGCACTTGTGGCGGCGCTCCTGAACATGGCCGCGCCGGGAATTCCGGGAGGTGGGATAGTACTGATGACATCGTTCCTCACCATTTTCGGACTGCCGATCGATCTTATAGGACCTGTAGCCGCATTCTACAGGCTGCTCGACATGGCATTTACCACAATAAACGTGGAAGGTGACATCGCGGCCAATCTGATAATTGCGAAATCAGAGGCTAATGTGCTAAAATCATAGATTGACGGGAGGTACATATGAGCCGTAAAAGAGGAAGATTATTCGTCATATCCGGACCGTCCGGAACGGGCAAGGGTACTGTGTGCAAAGAGCTCCTAAAGGACATCCGGAACGAATTCTCGGTGTCGATGACGACACGCGCTCCGCGTGAGGGCGAGGTCCACGGCAGAGAGTACTATTTCGTATCGAGGGATGAGTTCCTGACCAATATAGAGGCGGGAAATTTCCTTGAACACGCTACTGTATTCGACAACCTCTACGGAACGCCTAAGGACATGGTGATAAGCCGCCTTGACAGGGGCTACAACGTGATCCTCGACATAGACGTGCAGGGAGGCCTGCAGGTCAAGAAGGCGATGCCGGAGGCCATACTCATTTTCATCCTTCCGCCAAGTCTCGCGGAACTCAGAAAGAGACTCATTGGCAGAGGCACAGAGGATGCCGCGAAAGTGGAAAAGCGGCTCGGTCAGGCCCTCAACGAGATCAGACTGATAGGCGAATACGACTATTACATAGTCAATGAAGATATAGACGAAGCAGTCGATCTGGCGCGCAGCATAATCGCAGCTGAATCAGCCCGCGTGCCTGAGGCGGTCAGATCCATCATCAGAGAATACGAAAAAGAGACAAAATAACTACCGAAAGGGGAAACACAATGCTTCTTTATCCATCGATCAACAAACTCAGAGAAAAGACAACAAGCAGATACTCGCTGGTCATCCTCACATCAAAGAGAGCCAGAGACATCGTCGACGGCAAGAGAGCTCTTACCGAAGAAGTGAGCGAGAGACCTGTAAGCCAGGCAGCAAAGGAGATAGCGGCTGACATGATCAAGGCCGCCGTTAAAGAAGAAGGGGAAGCGTAATGAAACACAGACCTATGATGCTGATGATCCTTGACGGATTCGGCTACAGAGAAGAATTTTACGGCAATGCCATTATGAAGGCGAGGACGCCTGTTCTCGACGAGATCTTTGACAACTATCCGTTCATCACTATTTACGCGAGCGGCGAGCCTGTCGGACTTCCTGCCGGACAGATGGGCAACTCCGAAGTAGGACACCTGAACATCGGCGCCGGAAGCGTCATTTACCAGAACCTCCTCAAGATCTCAAGATCCATAGACTCCGGAGAGTTCTTTGAGAATGAAGCTCTGATGGCGGCCATGAAGAACGCGGCTGAGGGACACACTCTCCACATCATGGGACTCGTATCCGACGGCGGCGTGCACAGCCACATGAAGCATCTCATGGCTACGATAAACATGGCCAAGAAGAACGGCGTAAAGGACGTTGCGGTCCACTGCTTCCTCGACGGAAGAGACGTACCGCCAAAGAGCGCCATGACATGGCTCGGACCTCTTGAGGAATATCTGAAAGATAACGATGCCGGACGTATCGGCGTCATCTCGGGCAGATTCTATGCAATGGACAGAGACAAGAGGTGGGAGCGTCTCGTAAGAGCTTATGACGCGCTCACTCTC
>JBGUME010000344.1:0-2620 GCA_045116695.1 Anaerovoracaceae bacterium
CCATTCAGACGCGCACGTGTATCCGGTAGACACCGGAGACAACAGGGTGCTGGGCATTATAAGGGAGTATGAAGGAAAGCGCCTGCTGGGACTCTTCAACTTCTCTCCTGACTATGTGAATGCGTGGATAGACGGCGGCGAGTACAGCATGAAGCCTTATGGTTTCCGCTGGATACTCAACGTGTTCTATTGACCGGTTCAGCGAACACTTTTGTTCAGCAGACGGGCCGCGACGCTTCCGGCAGCGGCCACGGCGATCGAATAAAGCAGAAGACCCGCGGGTATACCCGCGGTTTTTTGTATGGTCCCGACGAGCGGCTGCGGCGAGAGGTGGTATGGATTCAGATAGAACATGGCGGCCCAGCTGTGAGGAAGGCCGGGCGTGGCATGCATTATCGGTTCAGCGAACACATTGATCCCGATAGCGATACCGCAGAGTATCGCGAACAGTACTGACACGCGCAGAAGTCCGCGAGCTGATGTATCCGCTGAGCCCGTAAGCAGAACAACCAGGCTTATCAACAGCAGCAGGCCGTGCCACACGAATCCGTGAACAGTAAGAGCTGTATATGATCTCAATATATCTTCCGGGTAGATCAGGGTCGCGGCCGCGCTGACAAAGGCATAACCTCCAAGGAAGGTCATAAATGTCCTGCGGATCCGTTTACCTGTTAAAGGCAGCAGTATGCACAGATACATAGGGACAGAACAAAGCTGGAAGGGGAAGTACCACCAGTCATAAGCCCCGTTATTGACGATATAGAAAAGGAATAGCTGCTTCCATATCTCGAGCAGCACAAGGATCCACCCGGTGACCGCAAGTATCCGCGCTGTATCCTTTTTCTCCTTTCCGGAAACAAACGCAGCCAGAAGCACGGCGGCCGCCGCCGCGGCAAGCGAAGCAAAGATATGGAAGCCGCCGAAAAGCTTTGGCGCGTCCATCCTCCACGCGGTCATATTCAGGATACTTATGATCAGTTCTTTCATCACAAAAATGATACTCTTATATCGCTTCAAAAAGCAATTCAACGCTTAAATCCATATATGCTATACTAACAAAAGAGGTAACGAACATGGCAGGAATGAATGAGACGCCTAGTGGCGAAAGAGTACATATAGGTTTTTTCGGACGCAGGAACGCGGGCAAGTCGAGCGTGGTAAACGCGGTGACGGGCCAGGATCTTGCTGTAGTATCGGAAGTCAAGGGGACTACGACTGACCCTGTGAAAAAGGCGATGGAGATACTGCCTCTTGGGCCGGTGGTCATCATCGATACACCGGGCTTCGATGATGAAGGAAGCCTGGGAGAACTTCGTGTGCAGAGGACAAAAAAGATACTCGAGCAGACGGACATAGCGGTCCTTGTAGTCGATACAACAGAGGGGTTCAGGAATGTCGATAAAGAACTGACAGACCTGTTCAGAGAGAAAGGGATACCTTTCCTGATCGCTCTTAACAAGAGCGACATTCCTGAGGACTCTGAAGACTACAATGTTGATGAAGAGGCGATGGGCCTTCTTCAGAAGGCAGCCGCCGGCTGCAGCGGCATGATACATGTCAGCGCTCTTTCCGGTGACGGCATGGACGAACTGAAAAACAGGCTTGCGATCCTGAAACCGGAGGGGACTGAGGAGCATCTCGTCGCCGACAGGATAAAAGAGGGAGACCTGATCGTACTTGTCGTACCGATCGACAAAGCCGCGCCAAAGGGCAGACTGATACTCCCTCAGCAGCAGACGATAAGAGATATACTTGACGCCGGCGCGACAGCGGTCGTCACGCAGGATACAGAGCTTGCGGACACACTGGCTAAACTCGGCACGAAGCCGTCTCTCGTCATCACAGACAGCCAGGTGTTCGGAAAAGTCGATACGATCGTTCCCCCGGATGTCCCTCTGACATCGTTCTCTATACTGATGGCCCGCTACAAAGGGCTGCTTGAGGACGCTGTCAACGGAGTCGCGGCGATATCTAAACTGAAGGACGGAGACAAAGTACTGATAGCCGAGGGCTGCACACACCACAGGCAGTGCGGAGACATCGGAACAGTCAAGATACCGAAGTGGCTCAGGGAATTCACGGGAAGAGATCTGGCATTCGAGACCGCGAGCGGGACCGGTTATCCTGATGATCTCACACCGTACGCTCTGGTGGTCCACTGCGGCGGATGCATGCTTAATGAAAAAGAGGTGAAACACCGCGCGTCAAAGACTGTGGCGCAGGGCGTCCCGATCACCAATTACGGCACGATGATAGCCTATGTCCACGGCATCCTGAAGCGGAGCCTGGAGATATTCCCTGAATATTCGAAGCTGATCTGAGCGCGGGAAACCGCGCTTTTGATTTGGGTTTCATTTTTGCAGAATTGTAGAGAATTGATTTCGTATTTGTTAGAATTAATCAATAGCACGTCTTTGACCCGGACTGCTATTAGTAGATATTAGGGACAAAAGAGGGAAGTCAATGAGAAAATACAAATGCATATATGACATAGAATTCCAGGATCTCAAAGAGATCATGGATTTCGTTGTCGACAAGTACGCTAACAACACAGCGTTCATCTATAAAACGCCTGACAGAAAGAGCAAAGTCGAGATCACATACCGCAAGTTCAGAGATG